>CAZSHF010000055.1:0-18009 GCA_964606655.1 uncultured Treponema sp. | reverse complement strand
ACCATTACAATATAACGGATTATAAGGTCCCGTGGTCACCTCCTTTATCTTGCCTGTTGGCTAAAGGGTGTCCACGTTATTGCGTTTGCTGCAATGTATGCCATACACGACCAGGGTCAAGACTGAGACATTTATGACAGACTGGGTGGCGAATGTGAGAGTGGCGGACGTATTGCCCGGAGCTGCGCCACGGCTGTTTTTATTTGCGTTTGTTAAGAACTAGATGTAGAATTTCTAAAATGCGTCTTTCCTTTATTAAATGTGAGTTTAGCCTAAAATTCATTTTGCCAGTTTTTGCGGACACAAATCCGCTTTTTGTTCTTCGCTCTATGATGGGAAAGAACTTGCGTGCGATGTGTTGCGTTTCGCGGCAATCTGTCTGCGCTGAATGTCAGTTTTGCAGAACGTGTGCCTATGCTTTTTTATTCGAGACAATTCTTCCGACTGAAAACTCTGTGCTTCCCGGACGCAATAGGGCAAGTCATCCTTTTTCGTTCGTAGAAGTTTCGGCTGAATATCGAAATCAAGGTTATCAAAAACTTATATCTAAATATGTTTTTAAGATTACGCTTTTTGGCCGAGCAATTGAATATTTACCCTATATTTACGCGGCCTTGGTGAGGAGCGGGCAGGACGGGCTTTTCAAGAGCCGGACACAGTTTGAAATTGAAAGCGTCTTCACAAACAGAAAAAATATCCTGATTGACGGCAGCCATCTTGACTTGAATTTTGAGACTGGCGAATGGAGATGCGGATTTGAAGATTGCCGTCATTCCGAACTTGATTCGGAATCTGTAAATGAAGATATGCTGAAACAAAGCGCAGACGACAACGAAAGTCAACGAGTTCAGCATGACGATTCCGATGAATATCAAGTGTCATTGTCTGGCTTGACTCGACAATCTTTCAAAATCCTCATAAACCTGAAATCGCCTTTGCGGTTCAAAGTGCAGGGAAAATATACTTCAGATTTTTCAGCGACGGACTTTATGAATTGTCTGTTCCGGCGTGCGAAAACTTTGTGCTATTTGTACGGCGAAATTTCTGAAGAAGAGAAGAATCTCTGGAAAATCAGCACGGACGGAATCGAAATCACGGAACGGAACCTGCGCTGGCAGGACGAACGGCATTACTCATCAAGGCAGAAAAAGGTGATGGAACTTGGTGGCGTGAGCGGAACGTTCAAAATGGAAGGAGATTTTACGGAGGAGGAGCGTGCGCTTCTGGACTTTGCGGAAATCGCGGGCGCGGGCAAGAACACGAACTTCGGGCTTGGGCAGGTGGAAGTGTGGGAGAAATAGACATTAGACGTTAGACGTTAGGAGCGAGACATTAGAAGTTAGAAGCGGGGAAGCGGCTCTTATTAAATGAAAGAAAAATCAGCGGGAATGAAATTTGCGTGATAGAATAAAAGAAGGAGTAAAAATTGAGCGAGATAAAACTTGAGGAGATTGTTATTGCGTCTTGGCTGCACGATGTGGGAAAGTTTGCCCAGAGAGCAGCGGCAAAAGAACTTTATGATAAAAATCTTGAAGGTCAGTATTGCAAAAAAACTTCTTACGGCGGATATTCTCATCAGCATGTTGTGTATACTGAAGGTTTTATAAATGCATTCAAAAATGTTCTGCCTGATGGAGTCAATGTTGAAAATGTAAAAGCACTTGCGGCAAATCATCACAATCCGTCAAGCTATTATGATTGGATTATTGCCGAGGCGGACAGGCTTTCAAGTGGCTCAGACAGATGCAATATCCTGGGTGAAATAGATTCTGAAAAAGATGCAGATGAAACAAAACTAAAGTTCTACGAAAAGCCGATGGTTCACATTCTTACATCGCTTCATCTTGATGGAAGAGAAAATCCAAATATAGCTTTCTGCAAAATGGAGCCGCTTGAAAACGACAACATAATTCCAGAAGAAAATTATCAGGTTTCAAAAGAAAAATATGCGGAGCTTTGGGAAAAGTTTGTTGCGGATTTTAATGAACTAAAAGGTTTGAGCTATGATGAGTTTCTGCTTTCGTTAAATTCTCTTTTGGAACGTTACTGGTGGTGCATTCCTTCGGCGACAAATGTTGATGCGGATATTAGCTTGTATCAGCACGCAAAGACAACCGCCGCTTTTGCCGCCGCTCTTTTTGAATATCAAAAGGAAGAGAACGCTGAAAATGAAACTGCGCTCAAAACTGACGGCAAAAAATTTCTTTTCGTGAACGGCGACATTTCCGGAATCCAGAAATACATTTTTGACCTGAAAACTTCCGCCGACAATGCAAAACTTCTGCGTGCAAAAAGCTTCCAGCTTATGGCTTTAGGCGAGGTTCTTTCACAGTTCATTGTGAAGAAATTCGGCGTGACTTACGCAAACATTATGACAAGCGCGGGCGGAAAGTTCATTGTCTTGCTTCCGAACACAAAAAAAACAAAAGAGCTTCTTCCAAAAATCCAGCTTGAAGTTGAAGAATATTTCCTGAACGAATTTGCAGGAAAACTCGCCTGCATAATTTCCGACGGAACCGAGGCGACATTCAAGGATTTGGAAACGGAACACGTGCTTTCACTTTTGAACAGAATCGGAGACGATGCTGACATTGCCAAGTCAAAGAAGATGCAGAAATCGATTGCAAAAAACGGCGCGGTTCTGAGCGAATTTTATGACGACTTGCAGAGAAACGGCGAGTGTCCGAAGTGCGGCGTTTTTGCGGCGAGCAGGGCGGAAGGAAGCGACGATGAGCGCGAATGCAAAACTTGCCGGACGCTGATTGAAGTCGGCGGAAAGCTTGTAAAATCCGCGAAAATCACTTTGCATTCTGACTCGCTAAGGCCTTTTTCCGAGATGGTTCATTTTTACCGCGACGATGAGAATCCAAAATTTTTCTATTCTATAAACGACTACAAGCCGGGATTCCCGCTGATGAATCTTCCTTACGTCGCACCGAAAGATGAGCGAGGAAATCTTCAGACTTTTGAGGAAATTGCGCAGAAGTCAAAAGGAAACAAGAAGCTCGCGATGTTCAAGTCCGACGTTGACAATCTAGGACTAGTTTTCAGCTCGTCGCTTGGAAAGCGGATGTCGTTCTCGCGTTACGCAGACTTGAGCCACAATCTGCATTTCTTCTTTTCAAGCTTCTACGCATATTTTGTGGAACACAACAAAGACCAGAACGGCGACTTATACAAGGACAAAATCTACACAGTTTTTTCAGGCGGCGACGATTTGTGCGTGCTTGGCTCTTGGGACAGCATCTTGCAGTTTGCGCACGACTTTCAAAAGGAGCTGGACAAGTTCACGAACAAAAATCCTTCGGTCACGCTGAGCGGCGGAATCGCGCTTTCTTCATCGAATGTTCCGGTCAAAAACATTGCGGACGCGGCGGAGGAAAATCTCGACAAGTCAAAGTCAAGAACCGACGCAAGCGGAAAAACCGTGAAGAACGCAGTCACAGTTTTTGGCGCGACAGTTTCCTGGGAAGACTACGAAAAACTGCTTGAAGAAGGAAAGTTCATTCAAACGCAGCTTGAACTGAACAAGGAAAATCCAAAAGAAGGCGTTTCAACCGGTGTGATTTACAAATTTCTTGATTTTGCGAGCCGCGCGGAAAAATCAAGTGATAAAAATAGGAGAAAAATCGCTGATGTTACGGAGCTTGTGAACACCAAAGACAGAATCTGGAAAAGCAATCTGGTCTACATTCTTGCCCGCAATGTGAAGGACGAGGAGCTAAAGAACCGGCTGCTTTCATTCGGAGCAAATCCTGAGTCAATGATAAATTCGCGTGTGGCGGTGAGCTACGCGCTTTACACGCAAAGAAAAAAATAAAATAAACGTCATTCCGAACTCGATTCGGAATCTGCAAAAAAAAGATGCTGAAACAACCTGTCTGCCGACAGGTAAGAGTTCAGTATGACGAAGCGGAGGAAAAAATGGCATACAATCAAAGCTATGGAAACAAAGGAAGCTGGAACGGCGGAGGACAGAAAAATCAGTTTGAAGACAAGTCTGAGACTCCGGAGCCGGTCAGAATCAAATCATTTTACAAGGAAGACGGAAAAACTTTGCGGGAAGATTTGTTTGACACGACTGCGAAAAATGTCGCCCAGTCATTTGTCGGAAAAAACAAGCGCGGCTCTGAAATCGGCGTGACTTCGACGCAGCTCAGGCGCATTTTTGACGAGGTGAAGCGTTTTGAAAAAGTCTTGCAGTTCTCGGATTCAGGCTGGGAAAATCAGCTTCCTTACATAAAGATGATAAAGTCAAAAGTCGCTTATTCTGTGGCGCGTGCGGCAAAGCAGAAATCAGAGGAGAAAGGAATCTACAAGAATCTTGAGGCTTTCGTTTCTTCCGGAATCGACCTGATAAAAACTCAGAAAGACTATGAGACTTTTGTGAATCTTTTTGAGGCGGCTTACGGATTTTACTACGAGCTTGCGCCGAGAAACTGCCTATAGCAGACTCGTCATTCCGAACTTGCGGACAATCGTTGTCGTCCGCGCTTTGATTCGGAATCTACTAAGAAAGATGCTGAAACAAGTTCAGCATGACGGTTGAAAAATAAGGAGAAAACCAAAATGAAGCAAATCGCGCTTAAAACATTGACTGGAAAAATAGTTGTAAAGACCGGCCTGCACATCGGGGCGGGCAACGACAAAGTTGAAATCGGCGGAATGGACAACCCGATTATCAGAAATCCGCTCACTTACGAGCCGTATATTCCAGGCTCTTCAATCAAGGGAAAAATGCGCTCAATAATGGAATGGAAACTTGACAAGCTCAAGGACACTGGCGGGAAGCCCTGCTCGTGCGGAAAAGCCGACTGCCCGATTTGCCGTGTTTTCGGAAGTGCAAATATGAAATCTGACGAGGCGAAACTTCGCGGACCGACAAGGCTGATTGTGCGCGACGCAGTTCTGACAAAGGAATGGTCGGAAAAATTTAAAAAGGGAACTACGATTGTTGAGGAAAAAAGCGAGAACTCGCTGAACAGAATCACTGCGGAGGCAAATCCTCGCCCGATTGAGCGCGTAGTTCCCGGAGTTGAGTTTGACTTTGAGATTTCCTACCGCGTTCTTGACACTGACGACGGCGGAAAAACTGATGAAGAATACTTCAAAAGCGTTGTCCTTGAGTCGCTCAAGCTTCTGCAGAATGACTATCTTGGCGGCGGCGGAAGCCGTGGAAACGGACAGATTGAGTTCAAGGACTTAAAAGACGAAAGCGGTAAATCAGTGTCATTCTGAACTCGCGGACTTTCATTTTCGTCCGCGCTTAGATTCAGAATCTATTTTAAAGCAGACCCTGAAACGAGTTCAGGGTGACAAATTGATTTAGGAAAAATTATGCAGTTATTCAAAGCGACATTAAAATTGCACTCTTCGCTCATCACGCAGCTCAAAGGCGACACAATCTGGGGGCACATTGTCTGGGGAATCGCGAACCACGAGGGCGACGGGGCTGTTGAAAAATTCCTCGAAGAAGAAAAGTCTGGACAGCCCTCGCTCGTGGTTTCATCGGCCTTTCCCAAAGGAACTATTTGCAAGCCTTATCCGCCTCACATTGCGCGCAAGGAAAACTTGAGCGCGGACGACTACGCGAAAATCAAGAAGAGCAAGAAGCAGAAGTTTGTTTACGCGACGGATTATTTTGCTCAAACAGAAAAAAAGATTCCCGCGTCAAGCGCGGGAATGACACAAAAAACAAGTGCGGAAATGGCAACTTCTTCTGGCAACAATGTCATTGTCGGGCTTGACCCGACAATCTCATCATTTGAAAAAGTTTCTGCGATGCACAACTCAATCAACAGATTTTCAGGAACAGTCGAAGGAAGCAGCCTTTTTGCTGCGTCTGAACTGTGGGCGGAAAATCCTGACTTTGATTTGTACGTTCTTTCATCATATCCACAAGAGAGGGTAAAGGAGCTTTTGACCTGGGCGTTTGAAAACGGATTCGGCGCAGACTCGTCAACAGGAAAAGGGAAAATTGAAGTTGGGAATGTCGTAAAAGTTGAGACGAAACATTTTACCGGAAAATATGTCGCGCTCGCGCCTTTTGTTTTGAACGATGGAAAAACTGAAATCAAGAATCCAGTGAAAGAAGGCACGCTCAACGCGGATATTTTTGTTCGTACCGGAAAAATCGGAGGCGCATTTTCAAGTTTTATGTCGCCGTTCAAGAAAACAGTCCTGATGTTCGATGAGGGCGCGGTTTTTGAAAGCGGCGAAGACTTGCAGTTCATCGGAAAACTCCTGACAGATGTCCACTCTGACAAGCGGATTTGCCAGTCGGGATTCGCGCCGGTTTTGCCTGTTTAGACCAAATGTCATTATCTGACTAAAAGAACTGTCATTATCTGACTAAAAGAACTGTCATTATCGGGCTTGACCCGATAATCTTAATGATGAGGGAAAAATGAAAAAAATCTACAATCTTACAATCGAGCCGCTCACTCTAGTCCACGTGGGAAGCGGAAATGTCTTGACTCCGCTTGAATATAAAATTGCGAAGACAAGCTCCGGGCTATACAAATACGTCCGTTTCTCATCAGATTCGATTATGCTGCGGATTGCGACGGACGAAAAACTCAGGGGCGAGTTCGAGAGTTTTTCCCTGAACAACGATATGAAATCCTTGCAGCAGTTTTTCCATCAGAATATGAAGAACGAGGATGTCTCGTATCTTTGCGTTCCGACAAAAAAATTTGAGGAAAAATACGCGGTCAACAAGAACAAAGACCCGCTTGAGAACGCCTCGGAAGTCTTTGAAATGTACCGCGCTGCCAAAAAGTCCTTGCCGACAATTCCGGGAAGCTCAGTGAAAGGAGCCGTCAGAACGGCTCTTGTTGATTCCTGCGTCCAAAATGCAAAAGATTTTGATTTTGAATCCGCAAAAAAAGACAAGCGCGACAGGACAGGCTCAAAAGCGGAGCAAAAGATTCTCGGAAACAAAGACGCAAAAGATGACCCGTTCCGCGCGGTTCAGGTTGGCGACTGCAACTTTCAGAATCCGCTTGTCCAGGGAGTTGGAACTCTTCAAATCATAAAAAGAAACAGAAACGAGCTTAGTGAGGCGAATTCAACCCAGCTCCAGGCGGAAGTGATTCTTGGAAATCTTGCATCGAAAGACTCAAATCCGCAGGAATTTAAAATCACAATTGACGAGAATCTTCAGAAAGCGGGGCAGGTTTCAAAATCATTTTCGATGGAAAAAATCGTCTCAGATTGCAACTATTTTTACAGCTCCGCTTTCGACTTGGAATACCAGACTTTTTACGAAGACGCTGATTCCGACAAGCTCGATTTGATTGAAAAGCTAAAGTCAAAGATTGCAGAAATCAAAGACAAGAAAAATCAGTTTTTAATCCGGCTTGGAAGATGGAGCCAGAAAGAATCCGTGACGCTCTATGACGAGAACGCTGAATTCGGAAAGTCAAGGACGCTTTTCGACCTTGACGGGCAGTATCTTCCGCTTGGCTGGTGCGTCTGCACGGTGAAAAACTAGTTATGACCGCATCCGGCTTCCTTTCGCTTTATCAAAATTTTCTCTCTTCCGGCATTCAGGAGCAGATTGACTACAGCAAGTTCTATCTGTACTCGCTCATAACCCACTCAACTGCGATTGAAGGCTCGACTGTCACGGAAACCGAGAACCGGCTTCTGTTTGACGAGGGAATTTCTGCGCCGAACAGGACAATGACTGAACAGCTGATGAATTTGGACTTAAAGGCTGCGTACGAAAAAGGCTTTGCATTTGCAAAAAATCACACAGAAATAACAGTTGATGCATTAAAAAATCTTTCCTCACTTGTGATGAAAAATACTGGCTCAGTTTATAAAAATATCGTCGGGGAGTTTTCGTCGGCAAAAGGCGAGCTTCGTCTTGTGAATGTGAGTGCAGGACGCGGAGGAAGTTCCTATATGAGCTACACGAAAATTCCTGCGAAGATTGAGGAATTCTGCAAATGGCTGAATGAAGCACGAAAAAAACTTGATAAGACCAACATTATTTCAATCTATAATTTGAGCTTTGACGCGCACTACAACCTTGTGACGATTCATCCCTGGGCAGACGGTAATGGAAGAATGAGCCGCCTTTTGATGAATATGATTCAGTTTGAGTACAACGCTGTTCCTGTGAAAGTTTCCAGTGAGCATAAAAATCAATACATCGCAGCTCTTGAAAATACTCGTAAATCAGAAGATTTAAATGTTTTTCGTGAATTTATGCTGAACGAGCACGCACAAAATTTGCAGAAAATGCTTGACGAGTATTCCGTTTCCACAAATGAGGATTCCCTTTTGCTTACAAATGATGATACTGTAAATGATACTGTAAATGATACTGTAAATGATACTGTAAACGTGATTTTTAAGCTGATAAAGTCAAATCCTGCCATTACTTACGAAGAGCTTGCCGCAAAAACCGGAAAGTCCCGCGCAACTGTCGCAAGAAGCGTGAAAAAACTTTCGGATGCAGGAAGAATCAAACGTTCCGGCGCTGACAAGAACGGAATGTGGGAGATTTTGTAATGTCTAATATCTTTGACAAAATGCCTATATTTGCCTAATATATTAATCATTATGCCAAAGAAACCAGTTGTCTTGCTACCTAAGACGCAGAGAATCCTTGAAGAAGTTGGAAACCAGATCCGACTTGCGCGTCTGCGCCGCAAGCTTTCAGAAAAGATTGTCGCTGAGCGTGCGGGGATAAGCCGCGCAACTCTCTGCTCAATAGAAAAAGGAGCGCCAACGGTCTCGTTCGGAAGCTATGCCGCAGTTCTTGTCGCGCTGGGGCTGCAGGAGGACTTGCTTTTGCTTGCGAAGGACGACATTCTTGGGCGGACGTATCAGGACTTGAATTTGAAAGTGCACAAGCGTGGGGCAAAAAATGTCTGAGAAAGAATTAAAAATCAATGTGTTTGCCGCCTGGCTTCCTGGCTGCCCGCAGGTTGGAAGTTTGTATTCAGCTGTTTCACGCGGCGCGCAGGTTTATTCTTTTGAGTTTTCTGACTCTTGGCTTTCTGATTTCCCAAATCTTTTCCTTGATCCTGATTTGTTTGCAACGCGTGGAAGGCAGTTTGTTCCTGCCGGAAAAAAAATTTTCGGAATGTTCTCAGACTGCGCGCCTGACCGCTGGGGAAGAACGCTCCTAAAACGCAAGGAGGCAATCCTTGCAAAAGAAGAGAACCGTCCGCCAAAAACATTGCACGAGATTGACTTTCTTCTCGGCGTGAACGATGAGACTCGGATGGGTGGATTTAGGTTCAAGCTTGACGGCGAAGAAGATTTTTTGTCTGCGGAAGATTCTCTTGATGTGCCTCCAATAGCCAGTCTGAGAGAGCTTGAGCATTCATCGCTCGAGTTTGAAAAGAGCGAGAATCCATTTGAAAAAAAGTGGCTCATGCAGATCCTGTCTCCCGGCTCTTCGCTCGGTGGCGTGCGCCCGAAAGCGACGGTAAAAGATATTGACGGCTCGCTTTGGATCGCGAAGTTTCCTTCAAAAAATGACGAACTGAACACAGGCGCGTGGGAATATGTGGCAAGCGTTCTTGCAAAAATGTGCGGACTGGATGTCCCCGAAACTGAGTTAAAGGCGTTTAGAAGAAAAGGAGCGACGTTTCTTTCAAAACGGTTTGACAGAGATTGCAAAAACGGAATCAGTTCAAGAGTTCACTACGAATCTGCAATGACGCTTTTAGGAAAAACCGACGGAGCATCTTTTAAGGACGGAACAAGCTATCTTGAAATCGCGGAGTTCATAAAATCGGCTTCAGTTCAAAGTGAAAAAGACCTAGCGGAGCTTTGGAGGCGCATTGTTTTCAACATTCTTGTCTCAAACACAGACGACCATCTGCGCAACCACGGATTTGTCCTTTCAAAAAACGGGTGGCGATTTTCTCCGCTTTTTGACGTGAATCCGAACCCTGAAGGTGAATTTTTGTCGCTTAATATCACTGAAAACGACAATGAAAAAAATCTGGAGCTTGCTTTTGAAAGCGTGGAATATTACGGAATCGGCGCAAAAGAAGCGGAAAGGATTGCAAATGAGATGTCTGATACAATCCGCGAAAACTGGCGCGCGCTTGCAAGACAGAATGGAATTTCTGAGAAAGAGATAGCGCTGATGGAAAATGCGTTTGCAAAATAAAAAAAATATGGAGGCAAAAATGAAAACAACTTTAATCACTTCTGTCGGGACAGGAATGTACAAGGACGGCTACAAAAAAACAAACTACGTTTTTCCGAACGGACGAGAAATCGAGACGCACATTTTCCTGAACGCTCTGCTTTCCTCGCATTACCGCGACTTCTCAAAAATCATTCTGGCGGGAACAGTGACTTCTGGATGGGACATGCTTGTTGATGTTGACAACGGCTTGTGGGAAAAAGTCCTGGAGGCGAAGGAAAACGGCGGAGTTCCGGATTCGCTTTTGAAGGAGGTTGAAAAATATCTTTCTAAAAAGCTCAGTCTTCCTGTCATCATAAAATGCCACACTGACAAGATTGACGACGATTCATCAGAAGAGATTTTTGATTTGTACAGCTCGATTGTCCCTGAAATTACCGACGAGAATGTTTTGTTTGACATAACGCACGGATTCCGCTCAATGCCGATTCTTCTTTACCAGGCTTTGCAGTTTGCGGTTTCGCAGAATCCAAAAATCAGGAATGTCGAGATTGTCTACGGCGAGTATAAGCCAGAAGAAAAGCTTTCCTACGTGCGTGAGCTTTCAAGCTACTGGAAATATTCTCAGGTTTCGGACGCGCTCAATGTCTTTGACACAAAGCTTGACGGATTCCGTCTCGCGGACTTGATTCAGGATGAGTGGGAACGCGGAAGCAAGGCGATAAGACGTTTCTCACAAATTGTCCAAACGAACTTCTGCCTTCAGATTGCGGAAGCCGCGCGGCAGATAAGGAACGCGCTCAAAAAATATCCGGAGAACGCTCCCGCCTGGCTTTCAAAAGTGCGCGGAGTCCTTGAGAAAATCCTGAAAACGCTCGGAGGCGAGGATTTGCCAGTTTCTGAGACGCTCTTCAACTTTTCAAAATTCCTGTACGAGCACAAGCTCAACGTGCAGGCTGTCATTTGCCTTCAGGTCGCGGTTGAGTCGAGAATCTGCGAGAGCGAGAACCTTGCGGAAAAAATTGGTGACTACGACTGGTGGCAGAAAAACGGAAGAGCGGCTTTGAATAAAATAAAATTCGTAAATTATGATAATAGAAAGCAAATAGGAGTACCTCTTAACAATCTTGAAGATTTTAGGAACAAAGTTGCCCACGGTGGAGCAAAAAACAAGGAAGGAAATTTTCCGAATGCGATGAACATTTCGAACATCTATAAAAGCGGACGGCGAGGCGCAGAAAATCTGTTTACGGAGCTTCCACTATGAATCTCCTTATCACAACGCTCGGAACTTCCTGGCAAATTGTGCCGGAGCTTTTTGCTCTTACAAATCCTGATAACTATGACTTCTTCTCTGGAAACAAAAATGCGGCTGAGTTCCGTACAAAAAATAAAATCCAGAAAATTGATTCGCTATGGGTCATAACGACAGAAGGTCAGCGGAACTTGCCCTCGCTGCAAAACTGGGCGGAAAAATGGAAATGCAATCTTCATCTTTTTGTGTGCAAAGGCGTAAATGATTTGCAAAGCGAGGCTGAGATCCTAAAAATGCGTTCGTTTATTTACAGAGTCGTGCTTTATGGCTCGGAAATATCAGATGTGCTTTATCTTTCGCTTGCCGGCGGAAGAAAAACAATGAGCGCGGATATGCAGGAGGCGGCGAATCTTTTTGGCTGTGATGCGATGATTCACATTGTTGATGTTGCAAAAATTCCCGATGATTACAAAAAGGATTCGTTGCTTGAAAATCCGAATTCTGAATATGTAAACTGCTTTCTTCCGATTCTAGTGAGCGGAAAAGCTGAGCCAAATCTTCTGGTTTCTGCTGACAATGAGCCTATAAAATCAAAGAACTTTCCGCTTTGTTTTGACGAAAAAACAGCTATTCAAATTCTTGAAGAAGACGGAATGCTTGAAAAGGAAATTGAAAACCGAAAGAAACGCTCTAGCCAGGTTTACACGAACTTTTATTCCAGAATCTCCACGGAAAATTCCTCACGGCGAGACTTGTTCAAGAAACTTTATTTCCTTCATCCCCAGAAGCTGCAGAAACTTAGAGAATACAGACTTGGAATTGACAGAAAGAAAGATTTGGAGATTTTTAGAAAGCTTCCAAAGGCTGAGCTTCATTCGCATCTCGGCGGCGTTCTAAGTCCTTCGGAAATTATCGAAGTTGCTAAAGAAGAAAGAGATTATCGGGTCAAGCCCGATAATGACACTTTATGCAAGCCTGACAATGATATAAATGCTGAATCAGAAAATGCTCCGAGTTGCAAAGTCCGTGATGATGCTAGAATTAAGTTCAAAGAAAATATCACTAAAATCCTTTCCTATGAAAATGGTCCGGAATCCTTCGAGAAGCTGATTTACGGAAATTATCTTGATGAAAAGGATTTTTACAATATTGGAATTGTTGCATATCAAAAGCTCGGCGATTTTCAGGGAAGCGCGCTTTTGCAGACAGAAAAAACAATCGCAAAAACGCTTGAAATCTACGCCGAGAACTTAATCCGCGAAAACGTAAAATATGTGGAAATCCGCTGCTCGCCTTACAAATACACAAAGCTGGGGCTTTCAATAAATCAAGTTGTGGACCGCATGACAAAAACTCTTGAAAAATATTCTGACAGGCTCGAATACCGTTTTATCTACATAATCGGACGGCAGGCGACAAAAGCAGAAATCAAGAAATCAGTTGACGAAATCTTGGGCCTGCTTGAGCGGAACTCAGACTTCAGGAGCAAGCTTGTCGGAATTGACCTTGCGGGAAACGAGGGCGCAACAAAGCCTTCTGAGCTTCGGGACGAGTTCATGCCGCTCTTGGAAAAGTGCCTGAATATCACAATTCACGCAGGCGAAACAGAAAGCGCGGAAAGCATCTGGGAAGCAGTTTATCATCTTTCTGCGGACAGAATCGGACACGGGCTTCGTCTTCTTGAAAAACCTGAGCTTCTGGAGCGATTTTTAAGCAAGAATATCGGAGTTGAAATGTGCCCAAGCTCAAATTTTCAGATTGTGGGATTCTATCAGAAGGATTTGAATCAGTCGGGGAAAAAATATCCGCTCGCAGAATATATAAGACGCGGTCTAAAAGTCTCACTCAATACTGACGATCAGGGAATTTCACGCACGAACCTTGCAAATGAGTTCTTAAAAGCGTCGGAACTTTGCCCTGAGCTTACGCTTTGGGATTTTATTGTTCTAATCAGAAACAGTGTAAGCATGGCGTTCTGTGATTCAAAAACAAAAACCCGCCTTATGCACAGCTTTGAGGACGAAATACTGGCACTTTTACAGGAGATTTTATAATGAAAATATTTTGCGTAAAAACGTCGTTGCTTCCACAAAAAATCACAAAGACAACCGGCGGGTTCAAGACCAGTCTTAACTTTTTGGATTTCTTAAAAGATGAAGATGTTTTCTGGATTGAACGGGATGATGCGGAAACAGATTTCAATTTTAAGCAGATAATTCCGTATGTTATTCTTCAAAAGGAAGATGGAAAAATCGCCTGCTATCTTCGTCATGGAACAGAAAAACGCCTTCACGGGTTTTATTCTTGCGGATTCGGCGGGCACATTGAGGAAAGCGACAAAGGAAAAACTTGCCTTGAAACAATTAGAAACGGGCTTTTTCGTGAACTTAGCGAGGAAGTTTCAAACTTTCCGTCATTGCGAGACGACCTGCCTGCCAACAGGCAAGAAGCCGAAGAGATCTCACTTTTGCCGCTCGGCGTGATAAATGAAGTGGAAAGCGAGGCGGGGCTTGTTCATCTTGGCGTTGTGTTTTTGGGAAAATGCAGAAACGGCTTTGTTCCAAAGGAAGCGGACGAAACAAAAGGCTTGGAATGGAAAACACAGGATGAACTTTCTAATTTGAACACTGAGCTTTGGACACGACTTTCGCTTGAGCTTTTGAAATAGCACGTCATTTCCGAATTTATTTCGGAATCTAGTTTCAGCATGACAATTGGAGGAAACATTATGTTAAAAACATTTTGTCTATTAAACCATAGCCTTACTCAAAAACAAATTACAGAGCTGCGCGATAATTTCAGCTCTGACAAAATCATCTATCCTGACGAAAAACTTTCCGCGTGTTGGTCGCAAATTCCGCCTGAGAAAGAAAGCCAAAATGTTGTGGTGAAAGTTGTTGACTGGCTAAAATCCTCAGGGGCGAGCGAGGGCGACTTGTTCATTGTTCAGGGCGAGTTCGGTTCGACTTTTTCGCTCGTGGATTTTGCGCTTAAAAATCGTCTTGTGCCTCTTTACGCGACGACAAGACGCGTCGCAAAAGAAAGCCGCGCCGGAGAAACTGTGAAGCGTGAATACATTTTTGAGCACGTTTGCTTCAAGAAATATAAATACTATTCGG
Source organism: uncultured Treponema sp. (assembly GCA_964606655.1). Lineage (GTDB taxonomy): Bacteria > Spirochaetota > Spirochaetia > Treponematales > Treponemataceae > Treponema_D. The sequence goes on along the minus strand of CAZSHF010000055.1, from coordinate 3,515 downwards.
AGAAATAATGGCGGAAATCTATATTTTATCTGACTACGGAAAACTTACAAAACGCGACGAGACAATTGTTTTCGCCCAGCCGGACGGAACTAATACAATTTTGTTTCCATTCAAGACGGAACATCTTGTATTGATAGGACGAGTTTCAATCAGTGCAGATGCACTTAGACTTTTGACAAAATACAAAATCAGCACGACATTTTTGTCATCAAACGGAAGATTCAACGGAAAACTGACTTTCGGCGACTCAAAAAATGTCTTTCTGCGTCAAAAGCAGTTCCGAATTCTTGACAACACAGAAAAATCTCTTGAGATTGCAGAAAGTATTGTCGCGGGAAAAATCCGGAACGAAATCAGCTTTATGCAGAGAATCAAGCGCAAGACAAATTCTGACGACGAGAAAGTAAAGAATGCGATAAACGATGTGAAGAACGTTCTTTCTTCGCTTAAAAAATCCCGGAATATTGATGAATTACGTGGTTTTGAAGGAATCGCGGCACGGAAATATTTTGAAGTTTTTGCGTTCAATATTAATTGTGAGTGGGCGGAGTTCAAAAGAAGAAGCAAAAATCCGCCAAAGTCAAATGTAAACGCGGTTTTAAGCTTTTTGTATACTCTGCTTTCCTACCGAGTTGAAAGCGCGATTGAGTCAACGGGAATGGACACTTGCTGCGGAAACCTGCACGCAATGAACTATGGACGCTCCTCTCTTGTGTTCGACTTAATGGAAGAATTCCGCTCGCCTATCTGCGATTCAGTTTGCTGCAATTTGTTCAATCTTGGAACTTTGACAAAAGAAGACTTTGAGGAAAAAGATTTTTCCGCCGACAGCGATGAATTTCCGCTTGAACAAGTTCAAAATGATGAAAATAGTGATACAGAAAAAGAAACTGACGAAATCCCAGAAAGACAAACAGGAATTCTGCTGACTAAAGCCGGACTAAAAAAAGTGATTGGCGCATTCGAGGCAAAAATGAACTCGCTCGTTTTGTATCCACTGACAAATCAAAAACTTTCCTATGCAAAAATTATTTATCAGCAAGTTCTTCTCTACAAGCGCGTAATTTCAGGCGAAGAAACAGAATACAGGAGTTATTATTCTAAATGATTTACTTTATTTCTTATGACATCGCAAATCGTAAACGTCTTGTAAGAGTTGCAAAAACGCTTGAGAATTTTGGAATCAGAATTCAATATTCGTTTTTTGAGTGCGAAATGCCAAAAACTCAGCTCGACGAGCTAAAATCAAGACTTCTTGAAATTATGGACAAAAAAGAAGACAGTCTTTTGGTTTATCCTCTTTGCCAGGATTGTGCAGCAAAAACTACGGTGGTTGGAAAGGGAAACATTTTTATTCCGCAGACTTTCCAGATTCTGTGATCTAGCGGTGATTGAGTCTCTGTCTTTCGGCAGACAGGTTGTCGAAATCACAAAAAACAAAAAAGGATTTAAAATGCAGGAAAAGCATTGGCTGATTGTCTACGACATTCGGAACACGAAAAGGCTTACCAAAGTTGCAAAATGCATTGAAAGTTTTGCGTATCGCGTTCAGAAATCAGTTTTTGAGACAAAGGCAACAGATAAAACCATTTCTCATCTTAAAAACCATGTCGAGAAAATTATGAATCTTGACGAGGATTTTATTTTGTTTTTTGAAATTTGTGAGCGAGACTGGCAAAAGAAAGAAATCTACGGCAAGACAGGGAGAACTGTTGATTTTGCAAATAAAGATGGAGGATTTTTGATTCTATGATATAATCAGCCTTGTATAAAAAGCCGCTTGTTCTTTGACAAAAAATCGCAAAGTTCATGTTCTGTAAAAAAGCGTCAAATTTGGCGGTGGTATGCGATTTTTTATGTAAGTTGCTATGTAATAAGGAATTAGGGGGAGATTGATATGATCAAATTTTTGACTTATAGAATAAAAAGCTGTGTTTTTTCAGAGAATAAAGGCAGGGTTTGCGAAAGCGTAGATGTAAGTCCTTGTAAAATAAAGAGTTGTAAAGGACTGAGTTTCAAAGTATGACCTGATTTAAGGGATTAAAACCCGGCCTCCTGTATGACTAAGAACTTAAGCGGATATTATCAAAGTTTCAAAGTATGACCTGATTTAAGGGATTAAAACGTTTTCCTTCATTTGCATTCCCCCCTGCAAAAAAGAAGGGTTTCAAAGTATGACCTGATTTAAGGGATTAAAACGGTCTCGTCCCGCTCTATGTGGTGCATGAGCACGACAAGTTTCAAAGTATGACCTGATTTAAGGGATTAAAACCGATATAGCGAACTTCAACATCACGCAACGGAACGCGCGTTTCAAAGTATGACCTGATTTAAGGGATTAAAACTCGTTTTTCTCATCACCAGGAAGTTCATCACTTGTATAAGGCATGTTTCAAAGTATGACCTGATTTAAGGGATTAAAACTTTATTTCTTCTTTGTTCATTAGTAGTACTCCTAATGTTTTAGTTTCAAAGTATGACCTGATTTAAGGGATTAAAACAAAAATTCCTTTCTCTGTTCTAATCTCTTTCATCATGTGTTTCAAAGTATGACCTGATTTAAGGGATTAAAACAGGATTAGTCCTTGTATTTAGCCATGAGCTTCTCAAGCATGTTTCAAAGTATGACCTGATTTAAGGGATTAAAACTAGAAGCACTATCTATAGTCTTTCCCATCACTAGTTTGCATTGTTTCAAAGTATGACCTGATTTAAGGGATTAAAACTCTCCTTGCCCCTTGATTAAGGCTAGGGCATAGCCTATAGTTTCAAAGTATGACCTGATTTAAGGGATTAAAACTAATAGCGCGAATAACGTCGTTTCTTTTCATTCTTCTTGTTTCAAAGTATGACCTGATTTAAGGGATTAAAACAAATCTTCAACATTGTAAGACGTATCACCAACAGAATTTAAATGTTTCAAAGTATGACCTGATTTAAGGGATTAAAACCTTTGATAATAGCTCGAATAATATCATTCCTTTTCATTCTTGTTTCAAAGTATGACCTGATTTAAGGGATTAAAACTTTTGCCATTGCCATAGCTATTATTCAATTCCTTTACAGTAGTTTCAAAGTATGACCTGATTTAAGGGATTAAAACCCGTCACCTTGTAGTAACGGAACTTGAACCCATCGGGGAGGGTCGGTTTCAAAGTATGACCTGATTTAAGGGATTAAAACCTAGTCGGGAAATTAGCAGCTATAACCTTATGAACTTGTTTCAAAGTATGACCTGATTTAAGGGATTAAAACATGAGTACCACTATGCTGTCCTCTTCCGTTTCAAAGTATGACCTGATTTAAGGGATTAAAACCTTTCTTCACCGTCTGGAAGTTTAGTCCATGATGACCATGTTTCAAAGTATGACCTGATTTAAGGGATTAAGACACTTCCTTATCGAGCTCTTCAATCTTAGCATGGCGTTGCTTGCGTAAAATACTGTTTTATTTGCAATTGAAGGGCAAAATTGCTTGCCTGTATGGTTGTGTGTGAATAAAAAAAACTGCCGTGA
>CAZSHF010000054.1:13052-18195 GCA_964606655.1 uncultured Treponema sp. | reverse complement strand
CAGGCGGTTTTGGAGACCGCTGCTCTACCACTGAACTACTGCCCTTTATATAAACCCGATTAAAAACCGGGAAATACACTGATTATTTTGCTTTTGTTTCTTTATGATTGATGTGCTTTCTGCAGAAAGGACAATATTTGCTCAACTCAAGCTTTCCTGTAATGTTCTTACGGTTCTTGTAAGTTGTATAATTCTTTCTTTTGCATTCTGTGCACTGAAGAGCGATGATTTCAACCGCTCCCTTTTTCTTGCTTCCCATATATATCTCCTAAAAATCTTTTAGTTTTCAAAAAAATTTCAAAAGCCCCCGTGCGGGATCGAACCGCAGACCTCAGCCTTACCATGGCTGCGCTCTACCGGCTGAGCTACAAGGGCAACTCCGCACCGAAAAGTACAATAATGCGTTTTAGAACTATAATCACTCAATTATTTTCTGTCAATAAGAAGAAAGCGGAATTTCTGAATTTCAGCAAAACTTTCCGCCGCTTTCCAAAAGTAGAAACTCCGCCGGAAATATGATAAATTCAGAAAATCATTGAACAGTTTCTTTTGAGGTAAAATATGAACATTGATATGCTGATTGACGGAATCCTTGACTCTTACTCAAGATACGGCGATGTGAATAGAAGCGATTCTGAGGATTTCCCGAACCGCCAGAATGTCGTCGAGGTTTTGTCAGACCTGCAATGTCTTGTTTTCCCCGGATTCAAAGACAACGAAGACATAAACAGGTGCGACATCCGTTATGTTACAGGAAGCCGCGTGAACCGCATAATCGCTGTTCTTACAAAAGAAATCCAGAAAGCCTTGGTCTACACTGTCTGCAAGGAAAAAGGAACTGGCTCGGCAGACGGAATCGAAGATTCGCATTGCTTCAAACTGGCGGAAAAAACCTGCACAGCATTGATAGAAGAACTTCCTGAAATAAAACGAAAAATCACTCTTGACGTTGAAGCAGGATTCAACGGAGATCCGGCAGCGAAAACCCGCGAGGAAGTGATTCTTTCTTATCCTGGAATTCAGGCGATTTTGGTCTACAGAATCGCGCATTTTCTTTGCGAATGCGGAGTTCCTGTGATTCCCCGGATTATGAGCGAACACGTCCACGGAAAGACAGGAATCGACATAAATCCAGGCGCGGAAATCGGGGAGTCGTTCTTTATCGACCACGGAACCGGCGTTGTCATCGGCGAATCAACAAGAATCGGAAACAATGTGAAACTTTACCAGGGCGTGACTTTGGGAGCCTTGAGCGTCGCAAAAGAACTGATGAACAAAAAGCGTCATCCGACAATCGAAGACAATGTCACGATTTACGCGAACGCCACAATTTTAGGCGGAGAAACAATAATCGGACACGACAGCACAATCGGCGGAAACACTTGGATAACAAAATCCGTGCCGCCGAACACTGTCATAACAAACACAAATTCAGACGAGCTTTGAAAAGAGTTTTGAGCGCTTCAGCACGAAAAAAAATTGCCACACGGATTGGGGGCTGTCTAATAAGTTTAAAACATAGCGGTCATTGAGCCTGTCGAAATGACCTATCCTCTATAGATGGTGGTTTCGATAAACTCAACCACCTCATTTTATTCTTTTTAGACAGCCCCTTTAAAATTTGATGATTTTTCATAGTTATAAGGTGTATGAATGTCAAGCCGCGGGAAGAAATCCGCAAAAATCAGTTTTTCAAGAAACCGCTTTTCAATTGTTATAAAGTGAGGATTTTGATATATTCTCTTTTATGAACGAAAAAATTGAAAACTGCCCTTGCGGCTCAGGAAAAAAGTACAGCGAATGCTGCGAGCCAATCATCAAAGGAACTTTAAAAGCTGCGACAGCTGAATCTTTAATGCGCGCCCGATATTCCGCTTATGTTGCCCACGAAATTGATTTTATCATCGATTCATGCGAAGAAGGCGACGGAATCGGCGACATCGACAAACAGGCGACAAAAGACTGGAGCGAACAGTCTGAATGGCACGGACTTAAAATTCTGAACACAGAAAACGGCGGAGAAAACGATGACGAAGGCGTTGTCGAATTCACTGCGGACTACACTTTAAAACAGATGCGCGATGTCCATCACGAAGTCGCGGGATTCAAAAAAATAAACGGCGAATGGAAATATGTCGCGGGAAACATAATCACGACAACAGTAAAACGCGAAGGCGAAAAAATCGGAAGAAACGACCCGTGTCCTTGCGGAAGCGGAAAGAAATATAAAAAATGTTGCGGACGTTAGAGCTCAGCATTTTTGGTAAATTGCCGCGACGGTCAGAAACGGCTGCTTTGCTGCGGACGTTAGAACGCGCCGACACAACATTTTTTCAAAGACAATAATTTATGGCAGAACGAATCATCACAGGATTTCACGCGATTGAAGAACGCGTCTTGAAATCAAAAAGCGAAAAGAACAAAGCCGGACTTAAAATATTCTATTCAAAGCCGGGTCCGCGTGTAAAAAAAATTCTTGAAGAGGCAAAAGAAGCCGGAGTTCAGGCTTTTCAGTCAGACGGAAAGACTTTGGACGGAATGGTAAAGAATCTTCCTGAAACAAGCCGCGACCACAGAGGAATCGTGCTTTTGTGCCAAGGCGAATCAGCAAAAAACCAAAATTTTGTGGACTTTGACGAATGGATTTTGTCTTCGTCAGCGAAATCTGAAAATGAAAGACAAACTGTGATAATTCTGGATTCTGTAACTGATCCGCACAATGTCGGAGCGATTATCCGAAGCGCAGACCAGTTCGGAGCAAGACTTGTAATCATCCCGAATCATCGCGGAACAAAAAATGTTGAAGAAAACGAGATTGTCGCCCGAAGCAGCGCAGGAGCAGTTTCCTGGGTTCCTGTCTGCCAAGTGACAAACCTTGTCCGAACAGCGCAGATTCTTAAAGAAAACGGATTCTGGATTTACGGAGCAGACGCGGGCGGAGAAAAACTTTCAGATTTAAAGTTCGGAAAGAAAACCGCAATCGTGATGGGAAGCGAAGGCTCTGGAATCGCGAAGCTTTTAAGACAGCAATGCGACAGCATGGTTTCGATTCCGACCTGCGGAAAAATCGACAGCCTGAATGTTTCGGTCGCTTCCGGCGTTCTTCTGTACGAAATCTACAGGCAAGAACTTTCGGACCGCAATTAAACCGGAAGAAAAATCAATCCGGGAATTTTTTTCCGGCATTATTTCACGATATTTTAGAAACCATTAAGAAAGTGGTTTTATAATAAAATTATGGAGACAAAACGCATTCTTGTAATCGAAGACAGCAAAAGGCTGAACGACTTCATAAAATCTCAGCTCGAGAAAAACGGATTCAGCGCAGTCCAGGCGCTGAACGGAAAAGAAGCGTACACATCTTTAAAATCCGAATCTTTTGATTTGATTGTCCTTGACTTGAATCTTGGCGACATAAACGGACTTTCAATCCTGAAAACAATCCGGCTCCAGGACAAAAAAATTCCTGTCATGATTATCTCTTCAATCAGCGATGACGAGACAAAAATCGAAGGATTCAGAATCGGATGCGACGATTATCTTACAAAACCTTTCATGGCAAGCGAAATGATTATGAGAATCCGGCGGATGATTGAAAGAAACGAACAGATGAACCTTTCAAAAGCGCCGATTAAAGAAATCATAAAATCCGGACCTTTTGTCTTGAACATCGCGGCTCAGACTGTGTCAAAAAACAACATTGAAATTCCGATGCGAAAAAGATATTTCGACATTCTTCTGTATTTTGTAAGGCATCCGAATGTCGCGATTCCGTTCAGGACAATTTACGAAAGCGTATGGAACACAACCGCGGCGGACGAAGCGTCGCTTGAAAGCAATCTTTACGTGAATATAAACAGCCTGAGAAAACTGATTGAAGACGACGCGGCAAATCCGAAGATAATTCATTCTGTGCGGAATGTCGGCTACATTTACAGCATTCCCGAAAACCAGACAGGACTTGGAGAATCATTGGAATCCGAAAACGCAATCTGAATCGCGAAAAACGTTCAGTCCGTGAAAATCATTCACTTCATTCAAACAAGAATAAAACCGGTTGCTGAGGTTCTCGAAACCACAAATCCAACTCTTGCAAATCATTCACTTCATTCAAAAGGTTTGTTCAAATCGAAAACCATATAAAAACACGCGCCGCCGTTTTCTGAATCCTTGTAGCCAAGCCTGATTCCGTTCATTTTAGCAAGTTCGTTCGCGACATAAAGCCCAAGCCCGACCGAAGTGTTTTTCTTTGCCGGGCCGATTGCAGAACCGTCCGAAAAATCCGCCTTGGAATCCGTTCCGATTTTTTCAAACCTTGTGAACAGAAGCGGAATCTTGTCGCTCGAAACTCCTTCGCCTTCGTCAAGAACGCTTAAAATCATCTTTTCAGGCTTTGTTGTTTCCGAATCCTCATTTTTTCCAAAACCAGCGCCCTTTTCCGAATCATCCAGGTTTGTTTTTCCCTGGCTTAGTTCAACCTGCACTTTCACATTCGCGTTCTCCGGGGAATATTTAATCGCGTTGTCCACAAGATTTGTTATTATTCCGCGCAGAGCCTGACGGTTGCAGAAAACCTGCGGAAGAAACTCAGGAATTTTCCATTCGATTTTTATGTTTTTCGCGGAAGCCTTTGTTTCCATAGTCGGACGGATTATATCAAGGACATCCTCGACAAAAAGCTTTTCCTTGACATTCACATACCGTCCGTCCGAAATTCTGAACGAAATCAGAACATTCTGGATAATTCCGTTGATTTCGTTCGCGGCGTCTTTCACATCGCCGAAAATTTCTTTCTGGCTTTGGTTCATTTTCGGCTCGAATTCAGAAAGCTCTTCAAGCCGGTTCAGCAAAAGCGTGAGCGGAGTGTTCACGTTGTGCGTCACAAAATACAGAAACGCGGATTTTTCGTTTTCCTGACGGGAAAGCTCCTGGTTCTGGGCAAAAATGTTTTTAAGACGCAAAAGCGAATAACACCTTGAGACAAGTTCCGCCGAATCAAAAGGACGGATAACAAAATCGTTCACGCCGCAGGAATAGCCAGAACGGACAAGATAATTCGCGTAAAAACTTATAATCATCAGGACAGGAAACTGAAGCATATTGTGTTTTTCGCGGATTTTTCTGCACAAGTCAAAACATTCAT
>CAZSHF010000054.1:0-13042 GCA_964606655.1 uncultured Treponema sp. | reverse complement strand
GTCCGCCGTCAGGCTCGTTTGAAGGCTCAATCAGAAGCCTCTGGAATTCTCCGCGCCCGATTCCTGAAACGACTTCATCAAAAGAATCTGTCAGCCGGCAGAAAAACCCTTCGCCGTTCAGAATCACTTTTACCGAAAGATTCGTTTCGTTCTCTTTTCCGTAAATGCAGACTGCGGAATTCTTGAATTTCGAAAAATCATTCGGCTCAAAATCGTTCTGGACCTTAAAGAACATTTTTGAAGAAACCTTGTCTTTGTCCGCGGAACCCAGCTCAAACCCGAGAATCTTTTTCATTTCAAAAATGTAGTCGGAAATAACCGCGGAATAAGCGACGATTTTTGTGTGTTCGGTTGTGTTCGCAAGCATCGCGGAAAGCGCCTGGATTATTTCAAGCGGCTGCTGAAGCCTGTCTCTGATTTTCACAAGAATCTGAGTCGGAATGTTTTTGACTTTAAGAAGCTCTGAAAACGAAACCTTGCTGTTCAAAGTGAAATACGAAAGAAGCTCTTCCTGTTTTTCCTTTTGAGTTATATTGTAAGCCCGCACAATAAAAATTCCGTAAGTCAGGACAGAAAGCAGGAACGACATCGGAACAGTCTGCTCGTAAAAAATGCGCCTGCTCAAAAGCCGCGAGACAGATTCAATTCCGGCAAAAACGAACCACGGAACAAAGGAAACATACATTGTGATTCTGCTGAGCGAAACAGATTTGAAAAGAACGATAAACATTACTGTCGCAAAAATTTCCGCGATTAAAAATATTATGCAGACAACCGGAACGATAAATCTGTACTCCGAAAAGAAAACAGAAAGCGGCCTTTTGAAAAGAATTCCGTTCTGAAAAATGTAAATAAAATCGATTATCAAAGTTATGATTCCGGCGGACATCAAAGAAAAATTTTTAAGGACAAAATGTTCGGCGGCAAGATAAAAGGCAAAAAATCCGATTGCGATAAAAAGGCAGCGGAGAAAAACCTGGTCTTTCAGCATCTGATTGAAAAATCCGTCGCCGTTTTCCACGACAGGACTTACAGCGATTGCGGAAAGCCCTTGAATTTCCATAAAGTAAACATTCGTCGTTTCTGGCGGAACCTGAACTTTGTAGACAGATTTGTTCACAAAAGGATAATCGCTTTGAATGTAGAACATCTGGAATTTCCTGATTTCCATAAGATTGTTCACCGCATTGTAATCCCTGTTCAGGATAAAATATGTCTTTGATTTTTTTGACGGATTTTCTATCACGATTTTTGAATAAGCGTAAGGCTCTGTGACCGAAACGCGTTTTTGCTTCCGGCAGTCCCATTCGTTCCATTCAATGAGTTCGGAATTCAGCTCAACAGATGAAATAATCCTGTCGCTCGAATACCAGTAGACTTTCGCCGAAGAATCTATGTTTTCTCTGTAAGGCTCGTACCAGAACGAAAAAACCGCAAGCACAAGAATTTCAATCGCGACGACTATAAATAAAGGAATGATTTTTCTGTTCATTTAATCTGCCTGGCCTCTTCTTTTATCTCTTTGTATTTTTTTATGACTTTCACAAAGATTATAAAATTAAAAACCAGAAACGCAAAAAGAAAAACAATCACATAAAACAAAAGCCGTTTCTGAACGCCTGCCGGAGATTTCAGGCTTTGATGAAGCCCGTATTTTTTGCAAAGTTTCTGAAGCTCGCCTTTTTCAATCATTTCAAGGATTTTAGAATTCATGATTTCGTATTCCGATGCGCGCTCTTCAGAGAACGCAAGCCTGTACGAAATTTCAAAAAGCGGACGCGAAATGTAAAGCTCATCGTGAAATCCCATCATGTCAAAGATGAGCTCGGCAAGCCTTTGCGGAAGAAAGACAATATCCGCTTCCCTGTCGATTATTTTCTGACAGGCGGAAGAAGCCAAAAGACCTTCGCTGTTGAATTCAGTTATCCCGAATTCCGAAACCCAGTCGCCTGTCAAAATATCGGAAGGATAAGTCGCGCAGATTTTGTTTTCAATAGCGTTCTCGATATTGTCAGAAATTTCAATCTGTTCGGATTTTCTTGAAACTATCACAGCGTAATCGTAAATAACCGGAATTGTAAAAAGATAGTTTTCGGCGGCGGAATAATCCAGGACTTTAAAAGGCGAGCGGCGGCTGAAAACATAGGCGTTCTGTTTTTCTGTCTCGAACGAAAGCCCGAAATAATCAGGATAAACGCGCGCTTTAATCGAAATGTCGCGGTTCAGATATTCAAAAGCCCCGAAAACTCTTTTGTACGTGTCAAGGCTTGAAATTCCTGCCGCAATCGACTGTCTTTCCAGCATTCTGACGCGTTCGCGCGAAAGCTCGTCGGCAGAAACATAAAATGAAAATGCAGTCATCAAAAAAACGGGAAAAAACAATTTGAAAGAACAGAAACGCAAAATCCGCATAAACGCTCCTCTTTCCGAAACCGATTAAATGTTCAAGGAATCAAGAAAATTTTCCTGCCCGTGAAATTCGTTTATCCTTGAAACGACAGGAATATTCAGCCCGCCGATTTTCTCTTCAGTCATGTCGACAAAAATCGAAATGTCTTCTTCGCTGCGTTCAGGAAAAAACACGACAAAAATTCCGCTTCCTTTGTAAGACGAAATTATGTTCTGATTCAGATTTTCCTTGATTGTTCCGGCGATTTGCCTTAAAAGCAGATAATTTCCTGTGTCCTGGACGATAAAAGTCGCGACGCAGAATTTCTTTTCAAAAACAGGAAACTTTTTTATCTCTTCCTGAATCAGACTTTTCAGATAATCCGAAGTGAAAAGCCCTGTCGTTCTGTCGGAGATTTCCTTGAGTTTCTCCTCCGCTTTTTCCGACGCGATTTCAGCGGAAACAAGAACATTCTCTTTGAATTCATTTTCCTTCTGGATAATTTTTCTCCGGCTTATGTAAGTGTAAAACGCAAAAAGAACGACATTCAAGGCAAGAAGCAGAACAATCGCAAAAGATTCGGAAAGAACTGTAAAATCAAGTTTGCGTTTAGGATTAAAGAACGGATTTTTTTTCATCATTCCAGAAACGCGCGAATATTCGTCAAGCCGTCCGCTCAAAGAAAGCAAAGCGATTGAATCGTTTGCTGAAAGAAGATTCTGCGGCTCGGACTTTGGAAAAACGAACGCGAACTGGACAAAAGAATTTCCGTCCGACGAATAAAATGAATAATACGGAAGAGAAACAACGAACCGGGAAATATCTCCGGAAGGCATTTCAGAAAAATCGTCCGCATCAAAAAATTTACGGACTCCAAAAGGATTCAGATTTGTTCCGTAAGTCACGGCAAAACCGGCAGGACGGGAAGCGGAATTTTTTTCAAGATGATTCAAAGCGTAAATGTGGAATCTTTCGGTTTCCTTGAAAAAATCCACAATTTTCTCTTCGATGACTTTTTCTTCAATCGCCTGAACATCTTTTGCATAAACATTTTGAACAGCAATGAACAGCGGAAAAATCAGAAAAACACAGAACGCAAGTTTTTTCATTCAAAAGAATGATAACACATTTTTGAACAATTTATAAATTCATAAATCAAAAAACGCCTCAATTCAAGAAAACGCCTTTCACAAATATCTCGATTCCGATTCCGATTAAAATAAGTCCGCCGACAATCTGCGTTTTGTCCGCGAATTTTGTCCCGAACCTTTTTCCGATAAAAAGTCCGGCGACGCAAATCACAAAAGTCACAAAAGCGATTATCAAAGAAGCGACAAGCGCGAAAATCCAGGTGTAATCAGAAATCGTGAAACCGACGGAAAGCGCGTCGATTGAAGTCGCGAGCCCTTGAATCATGAGAACCCTGAAAGTCAAACATTTTTCATTGTATGATTCCGAAGAAGATTCTGTTTTTTGTTTTTTTGCTTTCAGCGACTCAAAAATCATTTTTCCGCCGATATAAAGCAAAAGAAAAAGCGCAATCCACGGAATGAATTTCTGGAAATGAGTGAAATATTCAACGATTGTGTGGACGCAAATCCAGCCTGCCATCGGCATGACCGCCTGAAAAAACGCGTAAGTTCCCGCGACTTTGCACACTTTTGATTTGCTCATTGAAACTTCGTTCAGTCCGTTCGCAAGAGATATTGAAAAAGCGTCCATCGCAAGTCCGATTCCAAGAAGAATATTGTTCAGAAAGAAAACAAAGTTCCATGTCATAGTTTTGTCATTGTATTGAACATCTATAAGTTAGCACAAGATAACTGATAAAGCAAAAAGAAAATCTGAAGGACAGGCGGAAAACGGAATCGCAAAAAATTAGCAGAAGCGGCGAAAAACAAGGCGAAAGAAAAACAATAAAATGCACGGATGCAAGCACGGATGCGGAGAATTGATTTTTTTATCCAGATTGCAGAAAATGAAAAGGATTTGCGAAATAATATCGGATTGAATTTAATTATTAGAGAATAAAAATGTCTGAACCTTCGCGAAAATCCGTTTTTCGCTACGGTTTTTATATTTTTTTGTTTACAAACTAAATTCAATATTCAATCAAAATAGAAAATAAACGCAAGGAAAAATTATGGCGAAAAAAAATGGAAGCATTGTTTATAAATGTTCAAATTGCGGTTATTCGCAATCGAGTTGGCTTGGTCGCTGTCCTGAATGCAATGAATGGAACACATTTGAAGAATGTATAATCGACAAGAACGCAGTAACGCCAGCCGGACGCGGAAGTTCAGTTTCGGAAAAAGCAAAGCCAGTTCCGCTTTCGAATGTGAAGGCAAGCGAAAACTTTAGAATCTTTACAGGAATTGATGAACTTGACAGAGTTTTAGGCGGAGGAGCGGCTAAAAATTCCGCGATTCTTTTGGGCGGCGAACCTGGAATTGGAAAATCCACGCTTTTGATTCAGGTTGCGGCAAAAATGTCGGCTTTGTGCAAAGTTCTTTATGTTTCTGGCGAGGAATCTGCTTCGCAAATCAAAGAACGCGCAGACAGACTTGAACTTGACACAAACGGAATCGATGTTTTATGCACAATGCGGCTTGAAGACATTCTTGATGCGTTGGATTCGCTTAATCCGACTTTGGTAATCGTTGATTCGATTCAGACTGTTTATTCGGTTCAGGCGGGCGTTGTTCCGGGAAGTTTAAGTCAGGCGAAATATTGCGCTAACGAACTTATAAGCTGGGTGAAAGAACGCGATTCCGTTTTAATAATGACGGCGCACATTACAAAGGAAGGATTGATTGCCGGACCGAAAACTCTTGAACACATGGTTGACACAGTTATTTCGTTTGAACGCAACAATGATGATGTAAGATTTCTGCACGCACAGAAAAACCGTTTTGGTTCTGTTGATGAATTAGGAATCTTTAATATGACGGAAAAGGGATTAGTTCCGGTTTTGAATCCAGCGACGATGTTTTTGACGGAGCGAAAAGAAAATCAGCCTGCGGGCGTTTGCTGCACAGCGGTTTTTGAAGGAAACAGAGTTTTTATGGTTGAAATTCAAGCATTGACTGCTCCGGCTAAAGCCGCGGTAAGCAGAGTTTTCAGTGAAAAGATTGATTCCGGGCGCGTCAGCAGAATTGCGGCGATTCTTGAAAAACGATGCGGAATCAAGTTTGCGTCGCAAGACATTTATGTGAATGTTGCAGGCGGAATTCGATTGAATGAAAGCGCGATTGACGGAGCGCTGGCAATGGCGATTTATTCAGCACGAAGCGACATTCCGATTCCAAGCGGAACGGCAGTTTTTGGCGAATTAAGTCTTGCAGGCGAATTAAGAAGTGTTCCAAAGATAAAGCAGCGTGCAAAAACGGCAGAAAGCCTCGGTTTTACAAATCTTTACGCTCCAGACGCGGAAAAAAATGTTGTCTGCGTGAAAGACATTCGTGCATTGGTGAAAAATGTGCTGAAATAAGATGCGATTTTGTCATACGGATTTATCACACGGATTTGGGTTGCCTACGGCAACCTTAATCGTTCTTAAAGTAAACCTGATATTTGCCTTCTTCGTAATGGCACAAAGTTTGCAAATAGAAGAGGGGCGTTGCGGGGTGTCCCCGCTAGAAGGGGTAGCGAGCAAGCGCAAGCAAGGCTTGCGAATGCGAGCGAGGGGAAGGCTTTCCCCATCAAAAATTGTCAATTATCAATTGTTCACGCTTCCCGGCACGATTGATTCCGCGTTTCTTGCGGCGCACCAAGTTCCTTTTGCCAAAGCTTCGCGGAAACCGCCGTTTTTTACATATTCGTACAAAAATCCTGCGGAAAACGAATCTCCGCACGCAGTTGTGTTGATTGCCTTTACAGTTTCGCAAGGAAATTCAACAAAATCGCCGTTGTCTGAAGCGAATGTGGATTTTTTTCCGCGCGTCACAATCACGATGTTTTTAAGTTCGCGAGACTTTGAAATCACGACGGACTTTAAATCTTCGTCAGACAAGAAAAGCGGATAACCGAAAGTCGAACAGAATTCCGCCTGATTGATTTTTATAATTTCTGGAACACAGAACGCGAATGTTTCAGTCAGATTTTCTCCGCAATAATCCGCAAGAAGAATTTTTCCGCTCTGCATAACCATTTTTGCAATGCAAGGAACAAGTCCGTTTTCAAAATACAAAGGCGAACTTCCAGCGAACAGAACAGCATCGCAATCAGCAAGCTCATCTTCAATCGCCTTCAAAAGTTTTTCCCCAGGCTCGGAATAATCGTACAAATCAGTCGGTTCGGAAACCACAAGTTCAGTCGTTCCGCCGGCAGAAGCGTCGAGCAAAGTCCAACATTCGCGAGTTCGCCCCGGAGTTTCAACATAACGAATCGGAAGTCCGTAATTTGCGGCAAGATTATTGAACGTCGCAAGATTTTCTTTTCCAAGCGGACAAACAACCCGAACGCATCCTTTTTCAAGCTGATTTAGAACGCGGGCAGAATTCACGGCTTTTCCAGAAGCATCCATTCGGTAATTTTCAGAACGATTCACTTCGTCCTTGCGGAAAGACTTAAAACAAACCGTCCGCTGAATCGTAGGGCTTAGGCAAATGCACAAGAATTTCGGTTTCCGCATTTCAAGATTGGATTGCATAAGAAAAGTTTAGCAAGATTTTCTGCGAGTGGCAAATTAAATCGCCCTGTAAAGCAATCATCATTTCAGCTCTTAAAAAAACTGAAAATCCAAATTTTTTGCAGTTTTTTTCATGCTAAAACTCATTTTTTGACAAAGATTCACTATATATAAGCGAAATCATCTGTGTTGATTTCTTGATAAACAACAGACCGAACGAGTTTGAAAGCAAACATCGCGTTGCGAAATTGCGAAAACAATTTTCAAGTCTGCAAAGTCATAAACATTATTCTGGAGATAAAAATGAAAATCAAACCAATTGAAGAACTCACGTTCATAGACGACTTTATGTTTAATCGCGTTATGCAAGACGCAGAAATCTGCAAGGAACTTTTGGAACGTCTTTTGAAAATCAAGATTGCGAAAATCGAATATCCCGAATTGCAGAAGGAAATCCGTCCTTATTACAGCACGAAAGGAATTCGGCTGGACGTTTACGTAAAAGATTCCGACCGGATTTTCGATGTCGAGATGCAGACAACGTTGTTCGACAATATTCCGCGGCGGATGCGTTATTACCAAAGCATGGTTGATGTTGACTCTTTAATGCGTGGCGAAGATTATTCATCGCTCAAGGAAAGTTTCATAATCTTTCTTTGTACGGAAGACCCGCTTAAACTTTCGCTTCCTTGCTACACATTCAAATCGGTTTGCATTGAAGACAAAACCTGCATTCTTGGCGACGGAACAACAAAAATCTTCTTCAACGCCAAAGCCGCTGAATCTGAAAAAGATGTTGAAACCAGAGCGTTCTTGGGTTATCTTTTAAACGGAAAAAGTTGCGACACATTCACAGACAAAATTGATTCTTTGGTCGCAAGATTGAAAGACAACGAACGTTTCAGGAGCGAATATATGGCAGGAGCATTGTTTTTACGCGACGCGAAAAAAGAAGGCTATGAAGAAGGATTTGCACTTGGCACGGAAGTGGCTAAACTACAGCAAAAAGCCGAAGATGAGAAACTACTGCAAGAAACAGTTTTACAACTTACTGCACAAAAAGATGCTGAAATTCAACGCCTAATTAAAGAAAACGAAAAGTTAAAATCGAAATTATAATTTTTGCAAACGGCAAAAGTCGCGACACATTCACAGACAAAATTGATACTTTGGTCGCAAGATTGAAAGACAACGAAAAATTATGGTGGTTGAGCCTGTCGAAACCACAAATTTAACTAAATTCACTAAAACTTTGGTGGTTTCGAGAACCTCAACCACCAGTTTATTCTTAATTAGACAGCCCCTAACACACACAAATTGCTTCATCAGTCTTTGAATCTTGTCTTGCCTTTGCCAACAATATTTGTGCTCCAGTTCGCTTATATGAGTCTCTTACACTATTCGCATAATTGCACAAGCTTAGCAATGCATTTCTCATTAGGGCACTCAAGGAATCCCGAAGGATTAATGATAAGCTCTGCTCCACATCTAGGACATTTTGCTGGAAGATTTCAATTGTGATTTGAAGCAACTTTTACAATATTCATATCAATAGCCTCTTCAACTCCGCTAAAATCAGGATTTATAGATGACAGTCCAACTGCTAAGCTTTCTGAAGCTACTGGTCCTATCATTGACGGTGTGTCATACTGTATATTGTCAAAGCTTGAAACGTCTATATTTGACCAGTCTAATGGCTTGACATTGCTAGAAACTGACATCTTAAATCAATTAGTTTCTATTGAAATTTGAAAAACTTCAAGTGAATACTCTAGCTTAGCTAAAATTCTTACTTGTATGAATCTCTTACGCCATTCGCATAGTTGTTCCAGCTTGCTACATTTACATAATCAAAATAAGCCTTTGCATACACAGTCTTGTCTGCGTCCATAACAACAGACTCTATCTTGTCAGTAAGCCCTTCATCAGAATAGTAAGTAAACGAGCTGATATAGACAAAACTAGCTTGCTTATAATAAATATATCGTTCATCTGTATCAAAAGTGAAACTTGACTCTTTTTCTAATTCTTTGTCTCCAAATCCCATTTTTTCTTTGTATTCAGAATCATATCTAGACAAATCAATACTATCTAGATAGTCATTCAATTCTGAAAGCTCTTCAGCCTTTTTTACCTCTTTTGAGCCATAAATATAGTCTGCAATTGCACCTTGCTTCAGTTGCTCACTTTTACTTAAAAAGTCTTTTTCACTAGCCCAATTGTTCCACGCAATAGAAAGTTTGTAAGTGTCTTTCTTTGTGTCTTCTTCATTCTTGCTGTTGTCAAACTGACAACTTACAAGCAACAAGCAAACCATAAATCCAAACAAAATTTTCTTCTTCATTTCTGCACCTCTTTTTTTCAGAAATATAATGACCACTTCTCAACAGTTCAAAAAATCACTATGAGTAAGACTTTGCACCAAGATAGCTTGCTACAGTTGCTACTTTTGGAATGTAACCGTCCAAGTTAAGCATATAAGTTCCATCCGCCTCTTTTTCCAAAGTGCTCACTTGTGTAGCAGAAGCAGCCACTCCAGAAGTCAACGAGAAAATGCTTACATTTATAGAAGCCCCATTGCTATCTGTTATTGCACCTGTGCTGCTGTCTACTTTTATGGCTGGCAAGACAGCGTTCACAGTTATTGTGCCAGAAGTCGTGTCTGTTGCTATGTCTACATTTGCGCCGGCTCTGATTGTCCAGCTGCTTCTAGAAGTTCCATTTATAGTTATTGCGGGAGCAGTTGTGCTCACAGCGGTTATCAGTCCTTGCTTGCTGTAAGATATGACTGGAATCTGCACACTGTTTCCGACACTTCCATTGCTAGAAAATGTGCTTACAGCATCTACTTTTTTGTCCAGTGCAGTCTGCATTGCAGTTGAGACTGGCTTATTTGCATCAGATGTGTTGTCCACATTTCCTAGACCTACATCGCTCTTTGTCACATTGTGTGGATTTCCGCTTGTCTTCGCTATATGCGCGTCATAGCTGGACACTTTTGTTGCTGTTACGCCTGAGTCCGCAGCATTCTTTTGTGCTGTTGTCAAGGCTGCTTGCTTGCTGCTTATCTGGCTTTGAATGTTGCTGGTGACATCTGACAAATAGTTTAGTTTTGAAGAATCTGTTGATGATGCTGCAACTTTTCCGCTTGAGCTGCTAACAAGAATTTTGCTTGCTGTCAAGTTGCTGCTAGTAATAGTTGTCGCGGCTCCTGTCAAAGTTGCTTGTTTTTCTCCAATATTCACATTCAATGCGCTGATATCAGACTTTATAGCTGTGAGTACGTCTGTTGTCTTAGTCTCATTGTTAAGATTCGTGTATTTTATGTCTGTGTAAGTCCCAGATGCACTGCTAGTCAATGAAGCAAACACTTCATTTATCCCTTCTTTTAAAGTGTCGATTGTAGAGTTGTCGTTAGTAGAAAGCTGAGATTCAATTGTTGCGATTCGTCTGTTGAAGTTTGTATTTATGCTTTCGCTATTCTGTCTAGTAGAGCTAATCACATTTGTGTATGTGTCACTAGCTGACTCTATGTCACTTACGCCTGTTTGCGCGGACATCCAGTTTGTGATGTTAGATTTAGCCAATTCGTTCTTATAGCTTTGATAGTCTCGTAAGTTCTTCTCAAGAAGCAAGTTGTTGTATGCTTTGGCTGCTATTTGCAGCACAAATACAGCTGCATTTGTCTGAAACGCATCGCTGTTAGAGAAGTCTAAGCCATTCACGCTTTTGATTGTTGACACAGAAGATGGGTAGCTTGCTGGAACTCCTGCTGCTTTCTTGCTCTCTGTTGTTATTGTCAGGTTTCCGTCTAATGTTGCTTTTATTGTTAAAGGGGACTTTAATGCCACATTTCCGCTCATCTGAGAGACAAAAAGCGTTCCAAAAACTATAGAAATAAACAGGATTTTTGATTGTTTCATTTTTTCACTCCTTCCGAAATCAAGACTTGTCTTCACCAAAAATAAACCTCAAAATTCTGTCTGCTGCTTTTTTGGTTGCTTTTTCTATATCCTCTTTTTTCCAAACGTCTTTTGGATACTCTTTTAAATCAGAGGCTATAGGAAACTTGCTGCCGTTATATCCAGACTTTTCTTTTACTGAACTCTGTTTTTTGGTTCTAAACCACGAATTTGAAATGCTTTTATTGATTTTTTCCTCAAGAAGAATTTTGTTTCCAAGTGTATTCACTATGTTGTCAAATCCTTCTTTATCATCAGAACCCATAACATCTATACGGATTTGACTAATGTCTTTCCCGCTTGCAGGCGCAATATGCTCGACATTCACCTTGCTGTCCAAAGCCAAGGCAAAATCCTTCTTCTTTTCCTTTTTCTTTTCTCCCTCTCTTGCGTACAGATATTCGTTCAGATAAACCAGAACGTTTTTATTGTATTTATTAAGTCTTTTCTCAATATCTTTCTTGTTTTCATCACTTCCCCAGGTGTTCTTTATATGTTCGTTGAAATCATTTTTTATTTCAGACAAGCAAATCTTTTTATCTACCAATTTTAAATTCTCTTCAAACAGGAAAGTTTTGAATTGGGTGCTTGAATATCCTGTGTCAACCAGTTCGAAAATTGCAAACAGACGCAAAAAGCATTCTGAAATATCAGTAAGTTCTGAATTTTCAATATCCAAACTTGAAGTCTCTCCATTTATTTCAAATCTATTAAGATAAGAAATCAGAAACAGTTTTAAATTTCCGTTAAATTTTAATAGAATTTTTATCACTGGAATATCTTTTCCCCAGTTCCAAATATCTGATATTTTTTTCAGGCTATCACATAATTCCAAAGGAGCTTCAAGAATGTTTTTATTAGCCTTATACCATTTTCTAAGACCTGGAGTTGTAACGTTTACATAAGTCGTATTCTTTTCAATGTTTTCAAGAAAGTACTCTTTTGCCACCGCTCTCTGAATGTACATATATTGCTGCAGTACAGAATTAATATCAGCGATATGTTCATCGCCAATCTTATCTACGATTTCCTGAATCAGTTTCCAATTTTCAGAAAATTCTTCCTCTTTATCTTTTTTCAAGCGCGAATAAAGTGTTGCTGAAATAATGTCGGCATCGGAAAGTTCTGTACCTTTTGAGTTCAGGGAATTAAACATTTCTATAGCCTGATTTGTCTGCCAGCTTCGGATTTCTACTATTTTGCAATAATCCAGTATGACTTCTGCAAAATCTTTCAATACAGTGGAATCTAAATCCTTGAACTTTTCATAAAAATAATTAAAATTCTGAGAAAAGTTTGAACCTTTTTCTTTTTTTTCATATTTGCTTGCGTGCAAAATAAGCTGCAAATCATTGCGGTATTTTTCTTTTTCTCTTATTGACCTGGTTTCCAGAATGACAGGCAAATTCTTTACAATATTCCAGTCTTTTTGAATCTCAAACACTTCATCATTGTTCGCGTTGTAAATAATCTTTATGATTTCTTCTTTCTGTCTTTCCAGTCTGGTTTTCAATTTTTCATAATCTTCGCTTTTGCCTATATTTTCCAAAGCATCAGAAATTACAAGCTGGAGAGCCTTCAGCAAGAGCAGAAATGTAGTTGTCCGTTGCTGTCCGTCTATCAAATGAACTTCTTTTTTGGCATCCTCTTGAGAATAGTCAACAATTATTGTTCCAAAAAAATATGCGTCAAGTTCTTCAGACCTTTCATTTTTCAGTGCCCTGAAAGCATATATATCTTCCCAAAGTTTGTCACATTCGTCCTTGCTCCAGGAGTATGCCCTCTGATATTCTGGCACAATAAACTTGGCGCCTTTTTTTATCACTAGATATTCTTTTATCAATTTACTTTTCGCTTCCATTTCTTTTGCCATAAAAATCTCCGCGCTTTTTGTCCGCCGACAAATTATATTTTTTTCTGCGCAAGACCTGCGCAGTTTCTGATTGGTTGAAAAAAGATAAAGTTAAACGCAAAAAGGACGCTCGCCGCAGTTCTGTTTGCGACACGCGTCCTTCTTTTAAAGATATATTTCCGTTATTTTTTAAGAGAAGACAATTATAG
>CAZSHF010000053.1:0-18221 GCA_964606655.1 uncultured Treponema sp. | reverse complement strand
TGACAATCCGAATCCGATTCCGCTTTTTTACCAGACTGGATATTTGACGATAAAAGGTTACGATAAAGACTTTCATATCTACACACTGAAATATCCTAACGATGAAGTTAAGTTTTCATTCATAGAATCTCTTGTTCCTTTGGTACTGACAATTCAGAACGACAACGGACTTGATATTGTTTCTTTTGCACGAGACATAAAAAAAGGCGACGCAGAAAGCATGATGAAGCGTTTCAAGTCATTGTTTGCTTCACTTCCCTATCCGACAGCAAAAAAAGCAGACGCAGAGAGAATCGCTGAGCAAAATTTTCAAAACGTGTTTTATTTAGTTTTTACTTTGCTCGGGCAATGGTCGCAAGTTGAAGTTCATAACAATATTGGCAGAGCAGATTGTGTTTTAGTAAATGGCGACAATGTTTTTATCTTCGAGTTCAAAGTTGATTCTTCCGCAGGCGAAGCATTAAAACAGATTGAAGAAAATCGTTATGCAGAGCCTTATGAAGTTTCTGGCAAAAAAATCACAAAAATCGGCGCGAGCTTTTCTACAAAAAAGCGAAATTTAACCGAATGGAAAATAAAATAAATCATAAAAAGAGGAAAAATGAAACTTTGCGCGGTTGCTATCTGGTATAATCCAAACAAAAATATATTAGAAAATATTTATTCATATATTGATGAAGTTGAAAGAATTTACATTGTCGATAATTCCACAGAAGACAATTCAAAAATTTTGCCTTCCGACAAAAAAATTGCATATATCCCATTGCTTGAAAACACAGGAATCGCCCACGCTCTGAATGTGGGATGCGAAAAAGCCTTAGCCGACGGGTTTGATTGGTGCATGACTATGGATCAGGATTCCGGCTGGAACACAGAAGAACTGGAAAAAATCATTTCGCTCGTAGAAAATTCTCCAGATTCTGCAATCAAAAGCTTTGCTCCGCTTCACAGAAACCAGGAGAAATCTGTGATAGGCGACATAAAATTCAGTAATGAAGCAAAGCCGTCTGAAAAATTTATTTTCAAGGATAAAGTCATGACAAGCGGAAATTTCATTGAACTTGAAGCCTGGGAAAAAACAGGAAAATTCAATGAAAAACTATTCATCGATGAAGTTGACCATGAGTTCTGCTACAGACTTCTGGAACACGGATATAAAATATATGAATCACAGGAAACAGCGATGATTCACAAGCTGGGCAATCTTAAAAAGAAGACTTTTCTTCCGCGGCCGTGCAAACATTCAGGAGTCCGTCTTTTTTATATCTTCAGGAACATGAATTATATAAAAGACAGCTACAATGAAATGTTCAAAAAACACAAATACCGTAGATATATGATTTCTGCGCTTGCCCAGAAAATCATGGAATTTAATTTCAAAGATGTAAGATATATCCTGCAAGGAATAAAAGCTTACAGGAATGGCATTTACGGCTCTTATGAAAATTTCTTGAATATTGAAAAAAGCCGTTAGATATGCAAGAATCTTTTCATGCAGAAATTCAATATGTTTAAAAAAAATCTTTTTATATTCATAACTACAGCGCTTTTTTCATTCACTTTGACAGCGCAAATCAACAACACAATCGATATAACAGATGAAATCTATCCTGTTCTGGATTATCTTCAGACAAAAGGTCTTATAAAGCCTATGATAAGCCAGAAGCCTTACACTCAGCAATATATAATCGAAAAAATCGATGAGGCTTTGATTAAAGACGATTATCTTACACAAGAAGAGATTATTTATCTTGAAAACTGGAAAAATGGAAAAAGCGACACATCCGATTATAAATTAAAGAATCTTTCTGTCCGGAAAGAAACAGAGGAAGGAAAATTCCACGCGACATTCAATTCCACTCTGGGCTTTGAAACTTCCGCCTCCGGAGGGCTTTACACAAAGGACCGGTTCGACCAGTTCGGCTTTGACATTATTTCAAAAATAAGTTTCTTTGGAGACTTGTCGGAAAAACTTTCCTACAGAATGACAGGCTACATTGACCTTACACAAATGCCTTTGTATTCGCAAGGTGAATATTTTGTTGGCTACAACTGGTATGAGCTTCAAAACGAAGAATATATTGTGGACAGTTATCTTCGCGGATACACAAAAGAAAACGGAGACAGGTACGACGAACCGAAAAGAAGGACTGTGACTTCGCTCATAAACACATCTTATCTTCCTTTCCGCTACCAAAGGCTTTGGGACGGACAGATGTATTATCTTTCAAACCTCACAGCAAGCGGACTTGAAGGCTGGCCTCAGCAGATCGGTGTAAGCGGCGGAATCCAGGGAGAAATCCACTTGTCTGCTTTTGACGGACATATTGAAATAGGCGCAGGTCGTTACAGAAGAGCCTATGCCTCAATGGACGAGGGAGCAAGCCTTGTCCTGAATGAGAGCGCGCGTCCTTTTCTTGGCGTTGACCTTGCGTTCAATATATTCGACTGGCTTCAGTACAGTTTTGTCGCCGGAAGCCTTGAATATCCTAATCAGGATTATATGAACAGGAATTCATACAACAGTTCCGCTCCTGTTCTTGACGACGCGTATTTTTTCCAGAACGGTTACACTTTGAACATGGTCGAGGTCAATTTTCCTTTTATGCACATAGATTTCGGAAGCTCTGTTGTCTGGCCGAAACGTTTTGAAATGGGATATCTTTTTCCTCTTGCAAACTATGTTGAATACCAGAACCATATAGGAGACGGAGACAACATAACACTTTTCGGCGACCTCAAATTTCAGAAACCGGGGCTTGGTTCTGTCTGGGCATCTTTGTTTCTTGACGAACTGAGTTTAGGAAGCGATTTATTCAATGATTCCCGCGTCATGTACGCTGTTCAGTTCGGAGCGAAACTTCTTGTTCCGAAGATTCCTTTCGGAACGTTCAGTCTGCGTTACACAAAAGTCGAGCCTTACTGCTACACCCATCAGGCTATAGACTACACGCCTTGGTACAGCCATTATATCTGGGAAAACTACACAAACAACGGAGAATCCATAGGCTACTACCTTCCCCCAAACGCGGATGAAGTGCTTTTCAAATTTGAAGCGCAGCCGAAACATTTTCTCAAGACATCAGTGCAATATCAGTTTGTCCGTCACGGGGCAGACTATGGAAGCCAGCAAGTTCCAGGCTCTTCGCTTTATTCAGAGCTTTCTCCATGGAACAGGGAAAACCTTCATAAATACTTTCTGCATGACGGAGCATACAACTGGCTGCATATCTTAAGCGCGTCTGCTTCTGTCACTATGAAAAAATCAAGGCTTCCTTTCCAGGTTTTTGCAACAGCAGGACTTATCTACAGTTATTATACAGTAATTGACTCTGACACATACGAAAAACATTACGACACTTACAGCGACTCTTACCAGAATTCCGCCGACAGCAAGACAGTTTACACCGCAGTCGATACAGATGAATATCCTGTCCGGTTCGGAGGAATTCTCACTTTCGGAATAAGGCTTTTCAACTGGTAAGACTATGGGCAAAAACGAGAAAATCGATGTTTCAATAATAATTGTCGAATACAACACAAAAAGTCTGCTCAAGAACTGTCTTCAGTCAGTCTTTAAAATGACAGAAGACTTAAATTTTGAAGTCATTGTCTCTGACAACGGCTCAAATGACGGCTCAAATGAAATGGTCGAATCGGAATTTCCTGAAGTGATTCTTTTGAAAAACAATGAGAATCTTGGATTCGGAAAAGCGAACAACATCGCAAAAAAAATCGCCAGAGGAAGATATGTTTTTTTCCTGAACAGCGACACTGTCCTGAAAAACAACGCGGTGAAAATATTTTATGACTTCTGGGAATCATACGAAAAAAAAGAAAGTCTAGGCGCGTTAGGCTCATGGCTTCTGGATTCCGACGGAAACACAATCCATTCTTACGGATATTTTTCTTTTTTCAAGGAAAACGCAATAGAGCTTTTCAAGATGTGGCTCACGAATTTCATTCTTTCAGCTCTGTATATTTTTCATATTCCTGCCGGAAAATTAAAACAGCTGAAAGACAAAAACTTCTTTGAGAAAAAAGAGGCCAAGACTATTTCAGTAGATTTCATTACAGGAGCAGACCTGTTTATGAAAAACGACGAGAATTCGTTCTTCGACGAAATCTTCTTTTTGTATTTTGAAGACTTTGAAATGCAGTACAGGCTGAACCAGAAGAATCTTGAAAGGCTTGTGATAAACGGACCTGAAATCATACATTTATGCGGCGGCTCTGTAAAAGAAGATTTCACAATAAAGAGAAAAGCGACTTTTTCAAGAATCCAGAATGAATACAGCCGTGTTCAGTGGATAAAAAAACTTTACGGGAAAAACAGCATAAAAACAAAATTCATTAAATGGCAGATTATAAACTGCTGGCTGAATCCGCTTATCTTTTCAAAAACCAGACCTCATATAAAAAAAATCTGGAAACTTTAAGAATATCTTTTTTCAGGACTAAAAATGCCGAAAGTATCGATTATAATACCTGTGTACAACGCTGAAAAACATATCGTCAGGTGCATAGAAAGCATAGCAGACCAGACTTACAGAGATTTCAATGCAATCGCTGTCAATGACGGCTCTACAGACAATTCTCTTTCACTTTTAAAGACATTGGAAGAAAAATACGATTTCATAAAAGTCTTCACGCAGGAAAACAAAGGAGCGGCTTCCGCAAGAAACCACGGGCTGAAAAAAGCGGACGGAGAATTTGTATGTTTTGTTGACGCTGACGACTGGCTGGAAAATGATTATCTTTCAGTTCTTGTGGAAAACCAGAAAGAAAATGATGCTGACATTTCTATGATTGGAATAAATAAAATCCAAAACAGCACGGCTGAAACGGAATTTATCTTCAGTTCAAAAAAAGTCTATGAAAACGCCTGTGACATAATAAAACTTCAGGCAGGATGTTTCTGCAACAGACTCGCCTGCTTTGAGACAGATTTCATAGGCATGGGAACTCCATGGGACAAACTGTTCAGGCTCTGCATAATAAGAAAAAACAATATCCGCTTCAACACTGACTTGAAGACAGGAGAAGACACGCTTTTCTGCTGGCAGTATTTCAATTTTGTAAAATCCTTTGTATACGAAAACAAAGCCTTGTACAACTATGTTGTATATCAAGATTCGCTTTCCAGAAAATTTGTGGAGCTGAAAACTTTTTATGACACGATAAACATTTTTTTCACGCTTTTCGATGAAAAAATGCCTGAAATCACAAAAGAATCGCTTTATTACGTGATTTTCAGGCATTTTCTTTCTCTTCTGAAAAAGCATTTTGCCCGCAGAGAAAAAAGACTTCCGTTTAAAGAATATAAAGAGGAAATGAAAGAGACGCTTTCAAGAGAAGAGATGAAGTTTTCAGTCGCGAATATTTCAGGAAAGTATCTTTCCGGAAAAGAGAAAATCATTCTGAGGCTTGCTAGAAGACCTGGCCTTCTCGCCTTTCTGCTATTCAGTTTATCCAGGCTAAAATAAAGTCCATGTTCCGCTCGCCTCAAGCTCTATGCCTTGGGCGAATGAGCCTTCCCTGTTTTTGTTGTTGAAAATAAAACTGTATGACAAGGCAGAATCAAAGCAGAAATGCCTGTTTATCCTGTAAAATCCTCTGCAAGTGATTCTGTTTGTGTAAGAAACAATTCCCGACGGAAGAAGATTTCTTGCCTTTTGCTTCAATTCAGCCGCCAGCGCGTTTTTCTCTTCTTCTGTAAGATTCTGGTCTTTCTGTAGCCATTGCGCAGAAGGATAATATTTGTACCAGCCGTCAGCGTCTTTATCCTGAAAAATGCCGAAAGAATTTTCTCCGTGGGCGACAAAAAGATATTCAAGACCTGCGTTCCATTTTTTCCTTGAATATGAAAGCTTTGCCTGAGCCGCAATTGAGTCAGGACCGAAAGGAGTTCCAATCCAGCTGCAGATTTTGTCATTTTTTCCAGAGTTCATGTCGGTCCTTGCCCTGTAAAGACTCCATTCCGCGCCTTGCTTTACATAACAGTAAGGAGTGGAATAGATGCCTTCAAGGCTTGCCTTCCAGTTTCCGCCTTGAGAATCCGGAATATTCAGTTCTGTTCCAAGCTGAAAAGCGTAGCTGTCAGGATAATAATTTCCTGCATTCTCTATATCATCTGAAAGCTCAAGAAAAGACTGGATTTCATTCTGCGCGTACGCTCCGTAAAACCTGAAATATCTGCAAGGAGAAATGTCAAAGTCAAAACCGAAATACGCGCACACATTCGCCTCGTTGTAACGCTTTTTCTCTTCATCTGAACAGTACTCGTTCCACGAGCCGAAAGAATGCATAATCATAAGCGGATTCAGATATTTCAGAGAAAAGGAATCATTCACAAGAGTTCCTTCAAGGATTCCGAGCCTTAGCCATTTGAACAGGGATATATCGATATAATGAATATACATAAACTTTGATATATCAACTTCCGCAACATTAAGGTTGTATTTCAAATTTGAACTGTAAAGGCTCATCTGGAATACAGCGTCTGTCTGAAAAGTTGAATTGTAAAGGACATTTCCAGTCTGGCTTCGTCCGATGCTCATCCCTTCTTTCGCGATAAAAAAGCTGAATCCCCAGGCATCAAAAGATTTTCCCGCGCTTAAATATGCGTTTGAAGGAAAAAGAAATTCCATCTGGTCTGGTGAAAAAACAATATTGGTGAAATTTTTGTCGTCAGAAAACGCCCAGAAGTTCTTTGTAAAATAAGGTTCTGTTTCTATAAAGAAAATATCTGAAAAATCAAGATAAACCGGAACGCTTACCAGTTTTTTCACATCAGGGTTTCCGCTGTAATCAGAGGCGGCTCCGTAATCTCCGCCTTTTGTGAAGTCAGTGGCGAAAGTCCAGTCTATATCGGAATTTGACTTGTAAAGAATTTCCGGACTCGCATTGATGTTGAAAGAAAATTTTATCGGCTTTGTGTCAAAAACACCATTTTTTAAGTCAAGATAGTCTCTGATTTCAGTGTAAAGTTTTCTGTTCTCGCCGGAAAGTTTTTCAAAATCTATTTTTTCAAGCTGAAGTTTTATCTCGGCGACAGTCAACGGCGCGGAATTTATCAAAGGGCTTGTTTTCTGTTCCGCGGAAACCTGTTCAATGGCTTCAAGAACCCAGTCATCAGAATAAACCAGCTGCTGCAGCCCGAAAATGCTTTTTGCATAAAACATAAAAGAAAGAGAAAAAACAGCAAGAGATGCCAAAGCGTTTTTTATTTTCATATCAAGATTATAAAGAAAAAATGTCTGTTCTACTACAATCAAAAAAAATCTGATACAATCCTAGGCATGAAAATCGCTATTGACTGCAGAATGATCGGCTCTGGCGGAATCGGCTCTTACATATTGTCTCTTCTGCCTTTTTTTACAAAAGAAAATGAATGTCTTCTTATAGGAGATAAAGAAAAGCTTGGAAAATACAGTTTTTCCGGGCGCGCAGAAATTGCTCATTGCGAAACCAAGCCTTTTTCTTTAAAAGAAATGTTTTTTTTCCCTGGAAAGATTTCAAAAAAAATCAACAGATGCGATATATATTACTCGCCTTACTGCAACATTCCTTGCGGAATCAGGATTCCTGTGTGCAGCACAATCCACGATGTTGTATTCCTTGATATTCCATCTTTGGCTGGAAAAATCGGAACTGTTGTCCGAAAATGGTTCTACAGGCGCGCCTGCATAAAATCAGATATTATATTCACTGTTTCAGAATTCTCAAAGGAAAGGATAAAATATCACCTGAAAACCTCAAAGCCGATTGCAGTGACTTACAGCGCAGTTCCAAAATGGCTTTACGAAGATGAAAAAACTGATAAAATCAAAAGGCTTCCAAAAGAAGACAAAATTCTTTTTGTCGGAAATATAAAAAAACACAAAGGCCTGCACACTTTGCTTCCCGCTTTTTTTAAGGCACGGAACGACGGATTGAATGCAGAACTTGTAATAGTCGGAAACGCCGAGAATTTCAGGACTGGAGACAAGACGATTTCTGACAAAATAAAATCGCTTACGGAAAAAGGTGTTTCTTTCACAGGAAAAATCAGCGATGAAGAGCTGAAAGATTTGTACAGAAAATGCAGGCTTCTTGTTCAGCCTTCCCTTTACGAAGGATTCGGGCTTCCGCCTTTGGAAGCGCTTCAGTCAGGAACTAATGTTGTTCTTTCAGACATTCCAGTTTTCAAAGAAATCTACAAAGATTATCCTGTAACGTTCTTTGAAACAGAAAATCCTGAAGATTTGGCGCAGAAAATAAAAGAGACATTCAGCAAAGAAGCCCCTGAAAACATTCCTGAAATTTACACTTTTGAAAGAACTTACAGCATAATTATAAATACGTTGAAAACTCATATCAATTAAACTATAATCAGTTCCATTATGATAATCACACAAACTCCGTTCCGTATGTCGTTTTTCGGCGGCGGGACCGATTTTTCAGGCTTTTACAACGAACACGGCGGCGCGGTTTTAAGCACAACTTTCGATAAGTACGCTTACGTTACAGTGCGTCATCTTCCGCCTTTTTTTGATTACAAGACGCATCTAACATATTCAAAAGAAGAGAAAGTCAATTCTTATGACGAAATAAATCATCCTGCAATCAGAAACGCGATGAAATGGCTTGATATGCACAAAATCCGCCTGACTTATGAAGCAGACTTACCTGCGCGGAGCGGACTTGGAACTTCGTCAAGTTTTGCGGTCGGAATGCTGGAAGCGTTTTACGCACTCAAAGGAAAATATGCGGACAAGCGAAAACTTGCAGACGACGCGATTTATCTTGAACGCACATTGTGTGAAGAAGCAGGCGGAATTCAAGACCAGATTGCAGCATCTTTTGGCGGACTCAACAGAATCGATTTTTCCCTCGACGGATATTCTGTAAAGCCTGTTGTCATGTCAAAAGAACGAAAAGAAGACTTGAACAATCATCTTATGCTTTTCTTCACAGGATTCAGCCGTTTCAGTTCTGACATTCAAAAAGGAACTGAAAAATCGATGAAAGACAAAACTTCACAGCTTATTGAAATGTACAAATTGGTTGATGACGCAGAAAAAATTCTAACTGACAAAACAAAAAGCCTAGATGAGTTTGGAAAACTTTTAGACTACACTTGGAAACTAAAACGCGGAATATCAAGCGGAATTTCAACTGGCTCGATTGACGAGCAGTATTCAAAAGCGACAAACGCAGGCGCGCTTGGCGGAAAACTTTTAGGTGCAGGCGGAGGCGGATTTCTGCTTTTCTATGTTCCGCTTGAAAAGCAGAATGATGTAAAAGAAGCGCTTAAAGGCCAGATGCACGTTCCGTTCAAATTTGAAAATGAAGGAACAAAAATCATATATTACACAGCGGAAGACTACGAAGAGGAACAAAAATGAAATACATAGACGAATTAATTGAACGCTATCCTGCCCTTTCTGTATGCAAGGAAGACATTGAAAAAGCGGCGAATGCATTGATAAAATCATTTGAAAACGGCGGAAAACTTTTAATCGCAGGAAACGGCGGCTCTTGCGCAGACAGCGACCACATTTCAGGCGAATTATTAAAGAGTTTTGTGAAAAAGCGTTATCCTGAAAAAAGCCTTATAGATTCGATAAAGAAAATCGACAAAGAAACTGGCGAATATCTTTCTGATAAACTTCAAGGCTCGCTTCCTGTAATCGCGCTTACAAACAACACCGCGCTTATGACGGCAAGCCTTAACGATGTTGACGGAAATGTGATGTTTGCCCAGCAAGTAAACGGCTACGGAAAACCGGAAGATGTATTTTTAGGAATCTCTACATCTGGAAACTCAAAAGACATTATTTATCCGACAGTTGTAGCAAAAGCAAAAGGACTTACAACAATCGCGCTTACAGGAAAAAGCGGCGGAAGATTAAAGGATTTGGCAGACATTGCGATTATCGTTCCTTCGCAAGAAACATTTAAAATCCAGGAGCTTCATCTTCCAGTTTATCATGCGCTTTGTCTTGAAGTGGAAGAGCATTTCTGGAAGGAGTAAGATTGCCGCAAAAACACGACAATGACAGAACTTAGCATGAAAACTATAATAATGGCAGGCGGAATGGGAACGCGCATTCAATCTGTAAGGAGCGATGTTCCAAAACCAATGATTGAAATATGCGGAAAGCCGATTTTGCAGTATCAGATTGAAAACCTGAAAAAATGCAATCTTACTGATATTACAATCGGAGTTGGGCATTTGGGCGATATTATAAAAAACTACTTCGGCGACGGAAAAAAATTCGGCGTGAACATTTCTTATTTTACAGAAACGCATCCGCTTGGAACTGCGGGTTCTCTTTTTAAAATGCTCGATGGACGCGACTTGGACTCAATACAAACGAAAACTGTCATTGATGATGATTTTCTTCTTTTGTGCGGAGATGTTATTTTCGACATCGACTTTAACCGCTTTATCACTTTTCACAAAGAACACGATTCTTGGGCAAGTCTAATGGTTCATCCGAATGGGCATCCTTTTGATTCATCTTTGATTGTTACCGAAACTTTGCCGCCACAAGAAAAAGGCTCTCTTCCAGTTGAAACAAACCGCGTTATAAAATGGCTTTCAAAAGAGGATGAACGCCTTTACTACAGAAATCTTGTGAACGCAGGTCTTGAAATAATTTCGCCAGACTTTCTTCGCGAAACGATAAAAACTTTCGTTCCGCGTCATCCCGAAACTCCGGACAAAATCGACCTTGACCGCGATGTTTTAAAGCCTGGAATCAAAACAGGAAAAATTTTTGCTTATCACACAACAGAATACATAAAAGACATGGGAACGCCGGAACGTTTTTACGAAACTGAAGACGACATAAAAAGCGGGAAAGTGCGCGCGAAAAACTTGTCTGTAAAACAAAAGGCAGTTTTTCTTGACCGCGACGGCACGATAAACAAAGAAAACGGATTTATCACAAAGCCTGAACAGTTTGAACTTTTGCCTGGCGTTTCAGATGCAATCAAGAAAATCAACAAGTCAGGTTATCTTGCAATCGTTGTTACAAACCAGCCTGTAATTGCACGCGGCGATTGTACATTTGAAGAACTACAAGAAATCCACAACAAGATGGAAACAGAACTTGGAAAAGACGGTGCGTATCTTGATTCAATTTATTTCTGTCCGCACCATCCAGACAAAGGATTTTCCGGCGAGCGTCCTGAATACAAATGCGAATGTGATTGCCGTAAGCCAAAACCTGGACTTTTACTAAAAGCGGCAGAAGATTTCAACATTGATTTGTCGCAAAGTTTTATGGTTGGCGACAGAGAAAACGATGTCCTTGCTGGAAAAAACGCAGGATGCAAAGAAAACGTTTTGCTTTCCAGCGATTTTACGCTTAACGATTTTGTAGAAAAATATATAAAGGAATAAAAATGAAAGTTGCAATTGTTCACGACTGGCTTACAACTTACGGAGGAGCAGAAACTTTTGTAGAGCTTCTTCTTAAAATGTATCCGGATGCAGAAATCTTTACACTTGTTTATGACAAAAAGAAAATGAAAGGACATTTTGAAGGAGTGAAAATCCATACATCAAACCTTCAAAAACTTCCTTTTTCAACAAGACTTTACACAAAACTTTTAAAATTCATGCCGAAAGCGTTCGAATCTTTTGACTTCACTGGTTACGATCTTGTGCTTTGCAGTTCGTCAAGCTGCGCGAAAGGCGTTATTGTTCCGCCTTATATTCCGCAGGTCGCGTACATCCATTCTCCAATGCGTTATGCCTGGGATTTGTTCTTTGATTACAGAAAACGGAGCGGAAAACTTACTCAGCATTTTATGAACAAATGGATGCCAAGCATTCGTATGTGGGATTACATAAGTTCGCAGCGAATCGACACTATCATAGCGAATTCAAAATATATCGCCCGAAGAATAAAGAAATTCTGGAACCGCGATGCCCAAGTCATTTATTCGCCTGTAAATGTCTCAAGATTCTCGCCTGACCCTGCAGTCGAGAAACGCGAGGATTACTATGTGTTTTTCAGCCGCCTTGTTCCATATAAACGCGCAGACCTTGCCATAAAAGCCTGCATAAAACTTAAAAAAAGGCTCGTGGTAATCGGAAACGGTCCGGAATATAAAAAACTGAAAAAACTCGCAGAAAACTCAAAAAACATAAGCTTCACAGGACGGGCGACAGATGAAGCAGTGAATCATCATCTACAGAGATGCAAAGCTCTTATTTTCTGCGCGGAAGAAGATTTCGGGCTTACGCCCCTTGAGGCGCAAGCCTGCGGTTCGCCTGTAATCGCTTTCGCCAGAGGCGGCGCAAAAGAAACAGTTATCGATGGAGTCACTGGCATTTTCTTTGAAAAGCAAGAGACTGAAAGCATTGCAGAAGCAATAACAAGATTTGAAAAACTTGACTCAGACGGAGTTTTCAAAAAAGATGAGATTGTTTCAAATGCCCGCTCTTTCACTGAGGAACGGTTCAAAAAGGAATTCCAGAAAGCTGTGGAAGACACAAAATCCAGGCTCACGCTCTTATAGACTAAGCAGGCAAATTAATCTAAAATAGCCCCATGACCGCTGACGAATTTCCAATTTACTTCAAGAAAAGATACAGAAACGGAACCAGCTCTTTTCTCTCGGGCACAATGATTATGCTGGCGGATTTCATAATGCTTCTCCTGTGCATCGGTCTTTCCTTTTTCATCGTGAATCTTTTTGCCCCTAGAGACATCAATTTCAAGTCGTTTTACCTTTACGCCTATTATTTTCCTTTCATACTTATAGTCTTTTACGCGATCGGACTTTATCCTGGAATAATGGCGAACCCTGCGAACGAAGTGAAAAAAATCTGCCTTTCTTCGATTTTCTGTTTCGGCGGAATCTGCATCAGCATACTTTTCAACAATCCTGAACACACTGTTTCTGCGCTGCTTAAAAACAGCATACTCAAAGACAGCCGGAAAATCGCTGTAGTCATCTCCTTTATCCTTGCGATTCCTTTCTCGACAATCCTTGTTCCCGGAAACCGCGAGATCGCAAGGCATTTTTTCTCCAAATTCAGATGGTGGGGAGTTCCTGCTGTGATCTACTGCACAGGAAATTCCGGCGATGTTGTCATAAACAGGCTTCTTTCAAGAAAATCGCTCGGATACAAGCCTGCGCTCATAATAGACAGCAGGGCGGAAAAATATTCAGAATACAACGGGATTCCTGTATTCCCCGACACCAGGGAAATTCTTGAGACTGTAAAAAAAGTGAACATAAAAGTCGCGATTGTATGCGACTACAAAGGAAACCTGAATCCTGTCGCGTCTTATTACCGCTACACAGTCATCTGCTCCAAAAACCAGGCTGAGCTTTCAAGTTCTCTTCAGCTCAGGGATCTGGGCGGAATCCTTGCATTCTCCGCGACCCACGAGCTGACAAGAAAATACAATCTTTTCCTGAAAAGGCTTATCGACCTTTTTCTTATACTTGTCTCTTCTCCTTTTGTGATTCCGCTTATGATTATCCTGGGAATCGGAGTGAAAATCTCTTCCCCGGGACCTGTTTTTTACGGGCACAAAAGGATGGGAAAAAACGGAAAAGTCATAAAATGCTGGAAATTCCGTTCGATGGTTCAGAACAGTCAGGAAATCCTTGAGCGGATTCTGAAGACAGATTCTGTCCGCGCCGAAGAATGGAAAAAGGACAGGAAATTCGCAGACGATCCGCGCATAACAAAATTCGGAAAATTTTTAAGGAAGACAAGCCTTGACGAGCTTCCTCAGCTTTTCAATATCCTTAAAGGCGACATGAGTTTTGTAGGCCCGCGTCCTGTGACAAAAGACGAGATAGAGCAGTATTACGGAAGCGCGGAATATATACTGAGCGTCACGCCCGGGCTTTCAGGAATGTGGCAGATTTCAGGAAGAAGCGACACAGGATATGAAGAGCGGATAAAACTTGACACATATTATATCCAGAACTGGTCGATATGGCTTGACATTTGGATTCTCATTAAAACTGTCTGGGTCGTTCTGGACAGAAAAGGCGCGTACTGAAAATGAAGATTAAGATTTCAAGAGCCGCAGGATTTTTTTTCTCTGCCCTGATTTTCTGCTTTGCCTCTCCGTTCTGTTTTTCAGACGCGTATAAAATAAATTCTGTGGACTACAACATCACAGGGCTGACACGGAAATATTCGCTTGACACAAAGGTAAAGCCCGACAGGACAACAGTCTTCGCTTCCGAAGATGCTCTTATGGACTATCTTTCCGACTACAAAAAACGCCTTGAAAACACAAGGGCGTTCGAGATTATCCAAGTGGATTTTTCTCTTTCAGATTCAGGAAAAAAGGTCATTTTCACGCAGGACGATGTCATGGAGCTTCCGACTGATGGACACATTTCAGGCTCAGAAGAGTCCGCAGAAAACGGAACCCCTGAAACGCTTTACCATGTGAACCTTGAAGTGACTGTAAAAGACACTCTCCATATCCTTGGCGCGCCTTATCCAAAATACGACTCGAACAACGGATTCAGCTTCAAGCTCAAAGTGAAAGACACGAACTTTTTCGGCTCTCTTGAGGAAATGGGAAGCGACTTCAACTTCGCTGTGGAATCTGACGACGAGCTGAACTACGACTATAAATTCGGCTTTGCGATAAACTTTGACACTCCTTTCAAGCTCGGAATATTTGACGCTGTATGGAAAAACGACCACGAGATTTCGTACACAATCGGAGAAAAAACTCCTGAATGGAATTTCAAGACCGGGCTTGCGCTTGAGCTTCCTTTTGAGAAATTTTCTGTAAAGCTGGACCTGTACCAGTCTTTTATCCGCGACTTGAATTACGAGGACGAGGATGTGAACGGAACAATGGTCCACTACGGAGACGGAACTTATTTTGTCGAGAACGCGAAATTTTCCGTTCCGCTGATTATCCAGAAAATCAACGAATGGGGAAACATCTACTACACTCCATATCTTGAGGCGACATACAACTGGGACTCGGACGGAATTTCAGACCTGAACGAAGACCTTATGGGACCTGTTTTCACAATCGGACAGACAATCTCCACATCAAGGATAAACTGGAACGGAAACTTCAGGAACGGAATTTCCGCCTCGATGACGCAGAGTTTTTCATACAACATACAGAAATACAGTTTCATTCCAGGGCTTTCAGGGGAGCTCAAGGCTTTCAAGGCGTTCAGACATCTGGGATTTTCCGCCGACATCTACGCGTTCGCTTACCTGAACGGGACAAGCACTTTCGGCGAAAGGCTCAGGGGAATAAGGGACGACCAGTATTACGCGCTTTCAACAGGACACGGATTCCAGAAAGCCTGCGAGACTCCGGCGGCGATTGTGATGAACCTTGACCTTCCTGTGAAAATATTTGAAATCCGCTGGGACGAGATTTCATTCATAAAAGAAAAAGAGACTTTAAGAAAAATCATGGGGCTTTTCAACATGGAGCTCCAGATTTCGCCTTTTCTGGATTTCGCGCTGTGCAGAAACCGGGCGACAGGAAGAGACTTCCACTTTGCGGACGGGTTTTATGCCGCAGGGCTTGAAGCGATTGTTTATCCTTTGAAATGGAAAGGAATGACAGTCAGGGCGAGCGTCGGTCTTGATTTAGGACAGAAACTTCCTGTGCTTAAAGACAAGCTGAACCAGGAATGGCGGGACGCGAAAGCCTATGAAATATCAATCGGAATCGGGCTTCATTACTAGGCGGAACTGGACTTTCTGACAGCCCCTTTGGAATATTTCAGTCAGAGTTACTGTTTTCCGCCGGAATAAAGCTTTTCCTCTCCTGTCACAACCTTGATTTTTTTTTCAGCGTCAATTCTCCAGTATTCCTCAGGACTTGAATCTTTCAGGGCATTGTAGAGGCTTGCAGAAAAAACCGGACGCGAGGCGAAAAACGCTTCCTCCGCAAAATCGTTGAAGCCTTTCCAGACTCCGTTGTCTTTTCCCCATTCGACCAGATCCTGATAGGAGGACGCTTCCTGCATAAGCCCGGAAAAGCCTTTGTACTCAAATTCAGGATTCCTTTTTTCCGAAACTTCATATATTTTCGTGAATCCGGTGAGGCTTCCGAGCGCGACACAGTTCAAAGCTCTTTCACGCTCGTTCCTTGAAATATAATACTCGGCAAGACGGAAATACGCCTTTAAAAGCCTGTAGTTTGACGAGCGGTACATCCTGAAGAATTTTTCCATACAGTCTGACTTCGCGCTTGCGATTGTGCTGTTCATCGCGGAAAGAAGATTTGAGTCTTTAAAGGCGGAATCATTGCTCAGAATCAGAAGCAGATATTCCTCGTACTTTGAAAAATCTTTCTGCGTGTAGCTGATGTCGGAAAGTGAATAGAGAATATCGTATTTTTCGTCCGGCACATCAAGAATCGATGAATATCTGTAGGCTTCAAGCAGAAGACGCTCTGAAACCTCGTATTCGCCTTCAATCTGGTAAATTTTCCCTTTAAGATATTCCGCCTCAGGAAAAAATCTCCGCTCTTTTATAAACGAAACAAGGCCTCTGCACGAGTTCTGGAATGAGTCAAGGCCGTAGAATTTCTCGTAGCGGCTTATTATCTCAAGCGCGTCAAAATCCTGTCTTTCCTCAAGGACAGGAAGGACATCGGTCACCGCGTCTCCCCTGATTTTCACTTCCGCAGGCTTGAATGAATTCTGAAGCACATAGACTTCCCAGTCAGTCCTGTTTCTCCTTGACGCTTCCGCCCTTTCGCAAAGGTTCAGGGCTTCTCCGTAGTCCTGGTTTTCAAAAGCGACTCTCGCGTCCTCAAAAATACGCTTGTCGTTCATGATGTAGTCCGGCTTCTGGATCTGGGCTGAAAAAACCATAAATGCGGAAAACAGGAAATTAAAAAGGAATAGATTTTTTTTCATCTTCTGTCCTGAAAGTAAAACTGTAATCAAAACAAAATTTTACTGTTTGTAAAAATCAAAGGGAGTCAAGCTCCTCTCTGAATATTTTATCGGCATCTTTCGCGTCGATTGTTCGTATTATTTCACCTTTTTTGAAGATAATCGCCTTGTTTCCCGCTCCTGCGATTCCGATGTCAGCGTGTTTTCCCTCTCCAGGACCGTTCACGATGCAGCCCATGACAGCGACGCTTATGTCTTTTTTCATCGAAAGAAGCTCGTTCTGCCAGCGTTCCACAAAGGCGTGGACATCAAAGCCTTCTCTTCCGCACCTCGGGCAGCTTATAAGGTTCACTCCGCCTTTCCTGAGCCCCAGTTCGTGAAGAATCTCGCGGCCTGTTATGACTTCATTTTCAGGGCTTGATGAAAGGCTGACACGGATTGTAGAGCCGATTCCTTCTTTCAGAAGATGGGTAAAAGCCATTGTCGATTTTACAATTCCTGTTATGAGAGGTCCCGCTTCCGTGACTCCGATGTGAAGAGGAGCGTCGTGATTTCTTGCAAAACATTCGTTCGCCTCGATTGTCTCTTCTACGCTTGAGGCTTTCATGCTGACAACATACTGGTCAAATCCAAGCTCCTCAAAAAGCTCGCATTCACGCGCGGCGCTTTCGCTCAACGCGGCGGAACGACTGATTTCGCCTTTCAGGACTTTTTCGGCAAGGTCTTTCGGAATGCTTCCTGAGTTCACTCCGATTCTTATGGCGGCGTTTTTTTCACGGCAGGCAAAGACAACTTTTTCAGTCTTTTCACGGCTTCCGATGTTTCCGGGATTTATCCTTACCGCGGCGACATTTCCTTTCAGGCATTCAAGGGCAAGCCTGTAGTCAAAATGAATGTCCGCGACCAAAGGAACATCTGTATTGTCCTGAAGAGAAACAAGGCTTTTCGCGCTTTCTGTGTCGGGAACCGCGAAGCGGATTATGTCGCATCCCAAAGATTTCAGGCTGTTTATTTTCCTCAATGTCTCTTTCATGGCGGCGGAATCATCCCGAAGGCCTGCGATTCCTTCCTTCCACATCGTCTGGAGCGAGACAGGCTCATCTCCCCCGATTCCGATTTTTTTTACATTTGCGTTTCCGCCAAGATAAACTTTCCGGCTTTTCTTGAATTCGTTTTCCATGCGGAAGATTATACTCCATAAGGGCGTTTTGATGAACAAAAATCGAAAGACAAAACACGGAGCAAAATCTGTGAAAAATGATTTACGTGAATAGAAATCACGACTTCCGCATTATAATTTTTTATAAAACCCCAAATGTCGACTTTTATGAAACCATGCAAAAATGCACTCTCGGCAA
>CAZSHF010000052.1:0-18380 GCA_964606655.1 uncultured Treponema sp. | reverse complement strand
TAAACTCAGCTCCTCTGATTTGTTTATGCTTCTATTATTTTATCATTTCTTAGCCCAAATGTCGATTTTTCTTTGCATCGTCCTTTGGGCTTCCACATTATAACCAACTTTAATAAAAAAACAGGTTTTTGGTCGCGTAGCGAGTGGTCAAAACCGCACAATATTGTGCTACACGCTAGTTTGCCTTGGAACTATATACGTTGCCGCTCACGCGGCAGCAAACTAGAATGTTTTTGCCACTAACGCTCCGCTCCCGAACACCTGTTTCTTTATAAAAACTTATAATGCGGAAGCCAACCGCTGAAAAACATCAGTTTTCTATCACAATAACATTGTCAAGCTCGTCGCAGACATAAGGAACATCGCTTAAAAGAAGGTCGCCTGTCCCGAAGTTCCATTGTGTCGCATCTCCTGCCTTCATTCCGCGCTGTTTCTGCATATCAAAGTCCCAGGTGTTTATGTAGAACTTGTAGCCTTTAAGACTTTCCGGAGAACCCATCGCGGCCGCGCTTATCCTGAAGTAAATCATTCCAGGTTTTTCCACGAATGCATCTCCAATGCTAGGATTGTAGGCAGACCAGTCAAGCTCAACATATTTGTCTTCGTCGTCGTCAGGAATATTTTCCCAGTCAACAGGCGGATTGTTCTGAGGAGCAGGAGTTGTCGCTGTTCCGAAGTTGTCCTTATCCGCATTTGCAGAAGAATAATATGCCTGAGCCCAGCCGTAGCACAGGAACATATAATTCCATTTTCCGAAGTTTTCAGGCAGCGTGTAATTGTACTGAGGATGATATTCACAGCCTGAGTCAGTTCCGTCGGAGATGAACACAAAGAATCCCACGTGGTCGAACAGGTTTGAAGTAGGTCCCCAGGCGCGCGAAATTCCTGCCATTTTCACTCCAAGAAGAATGTCGTTTCCTTGTCTGTACACATCGACTCCTTGAATATCAAGTGTTGTCGCGAACGCTGTGTCAGTCGGCTTCTGGAGTTTTCCTTTCGCGATTCCGACTCCGTTGTCGTCGCCCTTAGGGTCAGAAACTTTCGCGATAAGAGTGAACGGACGTTCTATCACAAAGGATTTTTTGTCCGAATAGTTTGTGATGTTCTCGACAGTCTGCACAAGCTGAACTGTAATCGTTCCGTCGGAATAAGACGCTGTGTCTATCGTCTTTTCAAATTCCTGGTTCGCGGTCGCTTGAACAGTCTGGGCAGAAGAATAGTCGCCGTTCAGAACGATTTTCACTTCTCCGGCTTTGTCCGACCTTCCTTTTATCGTAACGCTGTTGCTCACTTTTTCTTCCGGAACGCTTGTGATTTCAAGGCTCGCGTTTGAATCAGTTGTCGCCGCGTTCACTTCGCTAAGAATGTAGACAGCGCAGGACTGAGCCGGAACGATGAATCTTATCACGCCTTCCGCGTTCTCTCCACCTGAAAATCTGTGCGCGGTGAAAGTTTCGGCAAGCTGCGTTCCATTTAAAGAGCAAGACGAAACTCCTTCATAGTTTGAGCCGCTAAGTTTATCGACAAGCGTGAACTTATCGCCCGAAGCAAGATTTGAAAAGGAAGCGTCAAGAATCTTGTCAGTGTTCGCGGTATTCATCACATAAACCGCCTTGTTTTTCACGCCTGAAAGAAGATTTCCGCTCTCGTCTTTTTCCTGGACAATGTATGCGAAAACTCCTGCCGTGTCGTCCGTTTCCTGAAGAACTGTAAGCGTGTTGTAGCGGAAGACGCGGTTTTCTTTTCGCATTTTGTTCAGGTTCTGGAAATACTTGTACCATTCGTTGTCCTTGTCGAATTTGTCTTCCGTCTGCGTCTGGCCAGGAGACAGGAAACTTCCACGGAACATTCCCGCTCTGTCCTCGCCCTCAAATCCCTGCTCAGAGCCGTAGTAAACCTGCGGAATTCCAGGAATCGTATATATGATTCCGTAAGCCATTTTGATTAGCTCTTTGTTTCCTTTTACAGTCAAAGGCCAGCGGTCCATATCGTGGTTGTCGATGAATGTTACAAGCCTGTCCGGATTTGCGTAGTAATTCTTTTCGTAGCGGTTTTTAAGGACATCTCCGATTACAGAAGTTTTTCTTCCTGAACTTATCGTGTCGGCAATCGCGTAACGGAGAGGGAAATAAATCATTCCGTCCATGCGCGCGTTTCCAGAAGAGCTTTTTGTGTAGCTTCCGCAGATGCTTTCGTCCTGGCTGAACGCTTCGCCGAAGTTGATGAAGTCTTTTTTGCCCTTGGAGATTCCGTAAGGACGAGTTCCCATGTTGCTAGAATCAGTGTCGTTTATGAATCCTTCAAAGAAATCCGGCTCGACATAAAGCGCAGTGTCGATTCGGTAGCCGTCGATTCCCGCCTTGTCAATCCAGTAGCGGAAATAACCGCGAAGAAGATTCCGTACAACAGGATTTTCTGTGACCATGTCGTCCAAGTCGGCTGACTGATGCGTGTGCATATTGTCAAGATTCGTGTAGTCAGTGATTCCTGTGTTGTAATGGTAGAACGCGTTGTTTTTCCATTCGTCGTAAGTCAGGTCGTTGATATTGTTCAACGCCCAAGGAAGCTGCTCAGGATGGCTGAACGGAACTGATTTAGGCTCAAGGTAAAAATCGCTTTCTGGAATGTTTCCCGCGCTTGATTTCATCGTCGCGTCAGTAACATCTTTCGCGATTTTCTGGTAGTCGCCTGTGTGGTTCACAACAATATCCTGAATCACATAAAGACCTTTTTCGTGCGCCTCTTTTACAAAACGCTGATACTGCTCAAGAGTTCCCATATGAGAATCGACTTTTGTGAAATCGCTCGCCCAGTATCCGTGATAGCCGTGGAAATTTGTTTCGGCAATCTGATTTTTGATTGGCGGAGTAAGCCAGATCGCAGTGAATCCCAAATCCTTGATATAATCAAGTTTCTGCCTGATTCCTTCGATGTCTCCGCCGTTGTAGCCGGAAGTCGGCTGACCTTCAAGAACAATCCGCTCGTCGTAATCGTTTCCGTTCTGGTCTTTAAGGTTTGCAACGTGGTCATTAGTTGTGTCGCCGTTGAAAAACCTGTCAGTCAGAATGAAATAGATTGTCTGGTCCTGCCAGTTTTCGCTTTCAGGATTTGTCGGGAACTGGCTTTCCGCGTCAGTCGTCCTGTCCAAATCGAAATCAAAACAGGTCATCGCGTAGTTTTTTGAGCCGTCGGATTTTACAGCGACCGCGCGGATAATGCATTGCTCTTCGACTTCAAACGCGCCTGTGTATCTTGTAGAGCTTTCAGTCGGCTTTGATTGAGCGACAGCAGTTTTCCATGCGGCCTCATCCCAGTTTCCTTCTGAATCCAAGGCAGGCTTTAAAACCGTGTAGTAGATTTCATCGGAATCCTCGCACGAAATCGTCACGCTCTGCTTTTCCTTGTAGAATCCGCCAATCGGAGAGAATGTAGGACATTTTCCGTCAGTGTTGTCGCCCCCCCCCGTGTTGTTTCCTTGCGGCTGCGGACATCCTGTGAAAATTGCAAATGACAATGCGAGCATCGGCATCAGCAAACCCCAAATTTTTTTCATAGCGTTAGCCCCCCCCCCAGCGAGATTTGAAACGTGACGCGCACATCAAAATCCGCCGGGATTTTTTTGTATAAACTCTCTTCAAAATATTTTCTGCTTGAACTTGCAAGCCTTGCTGCGAAACAAGGCATGGCAACTAGATTCGGCATCGAAAAAAAGTGAAACGCCGAAGCAATCTTCTTGTTCTTTTCACGATGAATATATTCCCGCGAATCACGCAGATTTACGCAGAGAACTTGCGACATATCACGTTGTTGCAAGAGTCTGTGATGTCCGCAATAAAAATCAGTCGATAACGCATGGCTTGATCCGATGTGCTTCCGCTTGTTGGAAACAGTCTTCTTATTCGTGTAGTACGGCTTACGAAAAAAAATCGCACTTTTCATTAAAAAAAACGCGTTTAGAATTCAGTTTTTGGCAAGTCTGTTCTAAATATCAGTATGAACGATAAATATTGTGCAGTTCAAAAAAGCGAGGTAAAAATGCGTATAAAATCTTCTGGAGAAAGCTTTTCGGAAATCATCAGCCACGCCTGGGAAAAACAGACAATCACAAACCGTTTTATGTTCTATAAAATCTTTTCAAGTTATCCCGACGCGTGCAAACGGCTTCTGGAAATCCTTCTCGGAATCAGAATCGCGAAAATCGAATATCCGCTCGGCGAAAAGGACTTCGAGGCCGACATAGACTCACACGCTATCCGCGTCGACATCTACACCGAGGACGAGAGCCGTGTATACGACATCGAGATGCAGACGGCTTTCGAGGCCGACCTTCCCGAGAGGGCGCGCTACTATCAGGCTCTGATGGACATCGACAAGCTTAAAAGCGGTGAGCCTTACAGCAGCCTGAAGGACTCCATTGTGATTTTCATCTGCACTTTCGACCCGTTCGGGAAATCTAAGCC
Organism: uncultured Treponema sp.; assembly: GCA_964606655.1. Taxonomy (GTDB): domain Bacteria; phylum Spirochaetota; class Spirochaetia; order Treponematales; family Treponemataceae; genus Treponema_D. The sequence goes on along the minus strand of CAZSHF010000052.1, from coordinate 13,920 downwards.
AAAATACGAGTTCAGAAACATCGATGCAGAGGACAAAAAGACGGAGCTTGGCGACCGCACCTCAAAAATCTTTTTCAACACCGAAGAGTATGATAAAATTACAGGCGACAGGGAGCTGAAATCGCTTCTGAAGTATTTCAGCAGCGGAAGAAACGAGTCGGAGTTCACGGACTCGCTTGACACGCTCGTTGATACGGCGCGCCGCAACGCGCAATGGAGGCATACTTATATGACGAAAGAACGCTTTGAATATTACGCTGAGCAGCGGGGCAGACGGGAAGGCAAAGCCCAACAGAAAGCCGAGGACGAGAAAATCCTGCAAGAATCTGTTTCTCAAATTTCTGCACAGAAAGATGAAATCAATCGCCTTCTTGAAGAAATCGCAAGACTAAAGGCGGAACGAACGCAATAAACATCTCGCCAGTTACAAAAACATTTTTACATTATGAACACCGCCGTTCTGCATTTACATACAGTAAAACTAGCAAAACTGCGGCGTTGTTTGTCAAAGAACTAGTCCGGCGGTGCAAGCCAACGCTGCAAAATTGCAACTCGCACGAACAACGTACAATCAAATCACAAAAATCTTTGATTTATCTCATAAGCGACGTTGTCCATATCCGGATAAATAAAATCCTCCGTAAAATTGAATTTCTCAAGTTCACGTATAAGCTCAGGCTTTGCAGCCGGCGGAATCAGGAAAACAACCTGCTTGTCCTTGACGTTTCGATAATATATTTTCTCAAAATCAAAAGGGTCTTGCCGCATCCATTCAGTTTCGTTCCCAAGGCTGTACGGCTCGATTTTTTCATACATGAAATCCCAAAGAAATTTGTCTTTGAGTTTGTTCTTGAAAGGACTTTTCAAGAACCTGTCAGGACTCAGATTAAGCCGCTCTCCTTCGTCAGTGTTCAGATATTCCATAAAGTCCAGACGTTCGCTTTCTGAAAAGCTGGAAATCTTTTTTATACGGTTCGCGTTGCACAAAATAAACGCGCCTTGCTGGTTTATAATCCGCGGATTGTCGCGTTTTACACGAACAATTACAGAACGCCTCATTATGTCCTTGAAGTGAAGAAAATCGGATTCATATTTGGCTTCTTTCCTGTCACGCAAATACTCCATCTCAAGAACAGCGGCATGAAATTCTTTTTTCATAAAAGCGGTAGAAGCGACAATGCTTACAGTTCTGCTTGACGAATATTTCAAGTCGTCCGGCAAATCGCTCTTGTCATCAGAAGGCTCTTTGTAAAGAAAAATCGAGCCGTAACAATCTTTGTTCTGCTCGGGATTTCCAAATTTCTTCATCGGCTGGCAGGCAAAATACAAAGCCGCAAACGGACTTTCCGTAATATCCATAAGTCGGGTTCTGAGCAGAAAATGCTGCATCAGCGAAAGCTTGTCTAGATTGCTCACTCTTGCAGAAAATTCATTCGGAAAACGCTGCATGAACATATCAATCACCAGTTTTTCATATTCAGGATTGCTCCGTAGAACGCCTGGAGTTTGCAGAAAGTTCGCGTTTGTCTGTCCGCGGTAAAAAACCGGATTTTTTGCCGACGAATTAAGTTTTTTGATTTCATCCACATATTGAGAAAGGCTTGTGATTTCCACAAGCTCAAGTTTGTCCGAATTTTGACGGATTCTTTGCTGAAGTCCGTTCTCTTCCTCTAGTCCGAAACCTTGAACGCGAAGTGATTTTTCTAATTCTGTTTCGTTTTTATTCATCAATGGCTACAACCTTAAACTTGTTTTCGCGTGCAAATCGGGCGACTTTTTCGTCTTTTTTGCAGATAAAATTTAAGTCTGAACAATTAGAAAATGCTTCTTCAGAAATAGAAACAGAACTTGTTTTATCATTTTCCACAAGAACGATTGTTCGTAGATTTTTACAATTTGCAAAAGCTTCTTTTTCGATTGTTAAAAACTTGAATTTTGGAAAAACGACAGTGTGCAGGTTTTCGCAATCTTTGAACGCGTGATATTGAATAGTAATTGACTTGATTTTAGGCTTCTTTTTTATATAAATAGTTTTATCTTTGGATTTTAATTTCTTTTTTCGGAAAACAACCGCTTTAAGTTCCGTACAACTCTCGAATGAGGATTCACAGATTTTCACTTTGTCCTTTTCAGCACATTTTCTTGAAAATACTTTTAATGTCTTGTCATTTCTAAAAGCATATTTAGGGATTTCATTATCCGACCAAGAAAATATCGCCGCATCTTTTCCCACATTTATATTGCAGAGAAAATATTTTTGTTTGTTTTTGTTTTTTAGGATTATGTTCATCGTCTTACCTCTAGATTTAGTTGTCAGCTAATTGTCCACTATTTCGTAAATATTCAGTGAAAGCATTTATCTGGCGTAGCCATTCTTCATTGCCTTGCCAGTTGTCTTGCTTTGCATTTATTAAGGGATAATTTGAATACTGTTTTTTATTTTCTTCGTACCAAGAATTCATTTCGAGCCAAAGATTGTCGCCAGACACATTGCCAAGCCAATTTGCAACTTCAAGAATATTTTCGTTCTTTCTGAATCGTTTTCCATCAGAAAAACTCCTTTCAGCAACAATTCTAAATCCTAAAAGTTTATCTCCTGTTTTACCATCATTTTCTGATTTTTGATTACTTTTGGAATGAGTTACTTTCTTGTCTTTTTCTATAACATATGCAGAAATCACAGAAGGGATAGTCAACAAAACGCCTATAAATGCTATCCAATCAGAATATTTTTCCAGCAATAAATTATCTGCAGTAAATTTTGGATGATAAAAACAAATCGGAACGCAAAAAACTAGAAAAACAATTGAAAGAAAAATCCGTGTCAGCTTTTTAAATTTTTTACCTTCTAAACAAGTCTGAATAGAGTCAATTAATGTAGATGAAAAAATTATCACTAACAAAAAAACAAAAAGAAATATATATACAGGGTCTTTGAAAAATGAAGAAGAAATAAAATCAAACATCAGATTTAGAACAAATAGAACATTGAGACTTATTACAAGTCCAAAAAATAAAAATTTCTTAACTTTATCTTTCATAAAACACCTTCTCCGCTTTCTTTTCGTTTTTTTTACACTCTAAATTTGAAACAATGTCTGTTTTTTCACTCTTGTTCATATCTAAATCAAATTCTATAACCCATTCAGAAGATTTATATGAAAGCAATCCTACCGAAAGAGAAATCTTATAATGCCCATTCTTAGTAAACTGTAAATACTGACTTTGCGGGCTTCCAAACACTCCTTTTTCAACATTTGAATCTCTATCTTTTCGTAACAAAAAAATAAAATCACAATGTCGTTTTGTTTTCCCTAAAATTCTGGTCTTTGTGTCTGAAACAAGATTTTTTTTAACTTTTTCATCTTGATATGACCAATATAAATTGGTTGGCGGAATATTGATTTTTATATTTCCGCAATAAACTTCGTTAATAGTTAGTTCAACATCATCGGCTTCATTTTTGCCTAAATTCTCCACTTCAATTTTTAACGACAAGTTTTCTTTGTATTCGCTATTGTCAAATCCAAAATTAGTAAAAAGAGATTCTTCTGAATTACTTAAGCGTAATCCTAGTTTTGGTCGTCTTGTCCATTTCAAAAAAAGAGGCAAAGCGAATCCGACAATCGCAATCAGATTTGCTAAAATTAGACAAATAGAATTTATCCAATTATGAACACTCATTAAGCCTTTTCCTTTTATGAAAACATTCCCTATCTATTGAATATAAAGCCAGTCGCTATCAGGACGACACAAAAGCCTCGCATCCAAATATGCCATTGCAGGAGTCAAAATTGTTACTCCTCTATATTCCTGTTCTCTAACCGTTTTATCTATTACTAGGGCTGCGTCCAGTTTATTTGTATCAGTTGAAAAATACAAAGGAAGTAAAAACTGAATCTTTTTCTTGGTAGGAAAATACATCGGAACAGCAGTTTTGTAATTCCAGTTCCACCGGCGAACGGATTGATTAACGGAGTTTTCAAAAGCAGAAGATATACGACGACTGCAATCTTGATTGTCCAATATGAAATCTCTTAGTTCATAAATGTCTGAATGACTTCCCAGAAAACTGTTAAATTCCGAAACTGGAGACAATTCTCTTTTTATAAAATCTATAGGAAAACGTTCAAAATTATCTCTAAAAATGTGTTCAAAATCAGAATCTATTTGTCCTGGCACTAAAAAAAGTTCTGCGACTTTTGCAAAATTTGCTTTTTCGGGAAATTTTACAAAATTGTCTAAGTATTTCCCTGATGTTTTTCGCCTTGTTGTGCAACAAATATATTTCCAACTTTTCGAGTCTGGTTTTTGCTTTTGAAAAATTAAATAAATATCATCATAGATTTTATCAACTAATCCAGTATTAAAAGAACAATACTTTTTATCTTTTGATTCTATAATTCCATTCTTTGATTCATATAAAAACGAAAATGTTGTGTCTAAATATTTTTTCAACACATTATTTTTTTCTATTGCACAAGGCAATCCTCTATAAGTCCAATTTTCATCTAGAGCAAGATTTGCAATATCATCTAAAAATTTCCCCTCGTCTCCCAGCCATGCAAATTTTTTCAAGGTCATAAAATCATCATCAGGATTTAAAACTTTTTTGTAAGCCAAATTTGTGTTCTCCTTAACATTCAAAAAACAATCCCTGCCCACCACCACCCATCAATAAAGGCAGTGCCGAAATTGGCACTGCCTTTATAACTTACACAACAGAAAACTTAGTCAGAAAGCGTGTATGATGCCTGAATTGTTGTGGTTGAAGTGTAGTTGTTGTTTTCACCTTGCCATGTTCCTTCTGGAACGATTGTGAAAGTGATTGTTACCGTTTTATCGATTGTGGTCTTGCCAGTAAAATAAGGTATTGAAGCATTTCCAGCACCAGCTTCAAGTGTATAAGCAGTTCCTTCCTCAGCGAGTTCCGCACCGCAGAATTTTCCATTCCAAGATGAGTCTTCTGCAATTGCAAATTCTATACCTTTTCCATTCCAGTTAAGATCAGTTGTACCTTTTGCAATCGTAACTGTTGCTGTGCTTCCGCTCCAAGTTATGTCCTGTTCGCCTGTGCTTCCTACAAACTTAACAAGTTTAGAAGCCTCTGGAATATTCGCTGCCGCAGGAGCAGGAGATGCTGTGATTTCCACTGAAACAACAACGTTTCCAGTAGATGTGTCAGCGGTAACTGTGTATGTGTATCCTGCCTTGAAGCCTGTGATGCAGCCGTTTTTGCCGCCGAAGCCGTCGTCTATGCCGTCAACGCCCATTCCATCCGGCAAAGTTCCTGCTGTAAGAGTTTTGTAATAAGTGCTGCTTCCATCATTTATAACAAACACAAGTTTGTCATCATCAGCAGTCGGAGTTACATTGCTGTAAACCACTCTTGTTCCAGAAAGATTAGTAACAAGATCTCCTGTCCAAGAATTCCAGCCGCCGGAAACTTTCAATCCTGCCAGTTCTATTGGACTGTAAGAGTTATCGTGCAAATTGCCAGAACAGCTTGCAAATCCGAAAAGGAGCGCAGCCGCAACAATTACACTGGTAATTAATTTTTTCATTCTATTCTCCTAAATATAAAGTAAGAATATTTTTTTGATTGAAAACTTTGTCCAGAAAGCTGCGGTTTTGCAATTCAGTGGTTGCTTGCGCGCCCTTCGGGACGAGAACCTCAACCACCGATTTAAACCGAACCGCCGCCTTTTATCTGAACATTCGCCTTCAAATCCTCTGATTAAATATCCCAGCGGATACCAACACGCATTGCAGCACGTCCGTCGTACCAGTCAACAGGGTCGATGCTTCCGTTTGTAGATTCTTTTGCCCAAGAGCCTTTTACATTTGCACGGTCAAGATTCAAAGCGTCCTGTCCGTCGCCGAAGTGCTTGAACGGATCCATGTTGTAAACGAACTGAGCGTAAAGAATCGGCTTTTTGAGCGCAGAGAATTTCTTTGAAACTCCCACAGCGAACGCGAACGGATTGTTTGTTTCCTTGTTGAAAGAAGTGTCCTCAGAAAGAGCGTTCTTTGACTTAAGACCGAACGCAAGGCTAGCAGAGATATCCATAGGGAAGTCAACCTTTCCGACAAGAGTATTGAACCATCGCACGTCGTTTGACATATCAAGTCCGTAGTAGACGTTCACGCCTTTGACGATTTCGCTGTCCGGCTTCATCGCGAATGTAAGACCCGCAACTTCAGCAAGGAACTTTGAGTTTGAAGCACTGTAGATGTCGCCGATGTAAGTGTCGCCGAATCCGCCAGCCTCAACATTGTAAGCGTTGTATTTCAAGTCGCCGTAAGCGCCGATTGTGATTCCCAAATCTTCAAGTGTGTAAGAAACTTCAGGAGTGAATTCAAGTTCTGCGCCGCCTTCGATTCCGAACAATGGAGCCATCTGGTCAGCGTTTCTGTTAGCATACCATCCTGCCCATGAGCCTGAGTCAGCAACATAGCCTTTCACAAGGTCATCGCTTGTCTTGATGTTTTCAAGAGGCAGCTGAGCAGAAACTCCGAGGTTAATCTGAAGAGCATCCATCGGTTTTACCCATCCGTCGAACGCGATTCTCTGGCTGTTCAATACACCGAGCTGCTCAGAAAGATCGAATGTTCCGTCGTCGTGGTTTTCTCGCAGGTAAAGCATAGAAGCCTCAGCACCTCGAAGTCGGTATTCGATGTTCGCGCCGAACATATCAGTCTTGTATCCAGCCTGAACGTTCGCAGCGATGTTTTTGATTCCGTCAAAGTTTCCAGAGCGGTAGAAAACATCTGTTGAATATCCGAAGTAGTCTGTCGTGTTTGTTATTTCAGCAGAAGATTTCTGATGAGTTGCAGCCAGTCCCTGCGCGGCGATGTTGAGCTTTCCGTCGCCTACGTCAAGTTCTGTCTTCGCGCCAAGGATGAAGTCATGCTCTACAGGGTCTGTGAACATATAATCGCCGTTGTACATACCGTTCGACTGGAAATCAACCGCAAACAGGTCGTTGCTCACGCCAGCCCAAGCCCAGTAACCGTACTTGTTTCCTTTTCGGTCCGCGCTTCGGTTTGGAGCGATTCCAATGTCAAATCTGAGGCCTGTAACTTCTTCCAAAGCCGCAACAACTTTGTCTCCCATTACAAACTGGTTGAATCCGCCGACGTGCTGGTAGCCAGCATCCCAGTTTCCGTCGATTGTCTTCCAAGTGATTGCCTGCCGCACATCCGGCTTAGCGTAATTGAATCCGGTTGTGTAGTTCACATACGGAGTGTTCCATCCGAACTTCAGATGTCCGAGGAACGGGTTTGATCCAGGACCAGGAATTGAACCCCAGGAGCCTGCGTTGTCGCCGTTGTTTGTTGTTCCAGCAAGGTAGTCAACTGGACGTGTAAAGATTCCGTTCAGGAAGTTCTTTATTCCGTCGCCGAAAGAAACAGTTTCATCGCCGTAAGCATTCTTTCTGTAGAGATAGTTCAGCTTCTCAGTTGTGTTTCCTGCGTAGTCCTCCATTTCTGTCTCGGCAAGGGCAATCTCGATGTATACAGGAGCGTTCGGAAGGAAGTTTCCAGTGAACTTGTTGTAGCTCTTCATGCCGAATGTGACGCTGTCCAGGTCAAGGCCTTTCTTTGTCGCGTCGGAAGCGCCCTGCGTCAGGTAGTTCGCCTGAGCTCCTATCATTGTCCATGACACGAAGTTGATTCTCGCGCGGGATGCGCCGTCGTCGTCTCCGCCGCCCACGAGGTCTGCGATAACGATGTGGCTGTTCTTTCCGCCGAACCCGTCGTCAACGAAGTCAGGCGCCCTGAGGTCTGTCGTCCAGTTCCCGTCAGAGATGAACTTGTAGCGCGCCTCGTCGCCCGCCTTGAACGTGTGTGTGATGGTGAAGCCGTTCTCCACCTTTGTCATCGGGAGCGCCCCGTCCTGCCAGCTTGTGAAGTCGCCGGCGAGCAGAACCTCCGTCGCGCGCGGGTTTCCGTAGAAGAATGTAACGTCTACTGTTCCGTCCGCGTTTTTCGTCGCGGATACGTCGGCGAACATGAGCGCCGACAGCACCGCCAGGATCGAGATGAAAGCGAATGATTTTTTCATCAAATTCCTCCAGTTTGTGTTTGTTCGTTGTCAGATCTTGAACGGCCCTGGTAGACAGATTCGCCGTTATTGAAAGTGGATATTTGTTATTCTGCCTACCACGTGCTACACCCACATACACACATATTTCTGTTTAAAACAAAAAAACTCGGCATTTCATCTCTTAAACAAAACGCCGAGTTTTTATTTCACTGAAAACTCAAAATATCTTGAATGTCGAACTCTAAAATCAGCCTAACTGTTTTTCATTTCTTCCAATTTGGAACGCAATGTATACAATTTGCTTTTAAGCTGCCGAATCTGCTCCAGACTGCTCATTATTTTTGAAGCCATATACGCGTCCACCAGAATTCCGTCAAAAAAGAAATCCGCAAAAGTCAAAAATCCGCCTAGCTGCATCCGATAATCAGCAGGAATATTTATTCCGCCAAGCTCGCGGCTCAATTGCTGGAGAAGATTATTCACTTCGTCCATCGTGTTCCTTGCTTTGTTCAGTTTATAATGCTTGAACAAGTCCGTTACAACTCCGCTGCTGAAAACGTCAAGAAAACTCCAGTTTCGCGCGCTTTTAAAATGCCGCTCCGCCTCTTCGACAAGCGGAATCAGACTGTTCACAGTATTCAAGGCATTGCTCACCTGCGGATTTCCCATTTTTTCCTCCAGATTAAAATATTTTTGTCTTGTTCTGAAAATCTCACTGCGATTCCAGTTCGCATTCAAGTTCACATTCCCGTTCTGTTCTCATCTCGCCCGAACCGAAAAATCAATCCCTCTTCTCAAAATTGATTTCATTTCAAAAGCAAAAACGCTTTGTATCCGTTGTATGCCGAAACCAAATCTTCTTTTGACGTGATTTCCCAAGGCGCGTGCATGCTCAAAACAGAAATGCCTGCATCCAGAACATTCATTCCATATTTTGCCGCAAGATATGCAATTGTTCCGCCTCCGCCCTGATCAACGCGACCAAGTTCCGCCATCTGATACAAAACGCCAGCATCGTCCATACATTTTCTAAGTTTTGCAATGAACTCTGGATTCGCATCGCTTGCTCCGCTTTTTCCGCGCGAACCTGTATATTTATTAAAAACAAGCCCGCCACCCAAAAACGATGCATTGTCTTTATCGTAAAGACTCGTGTTCAAAGGGTCAAAAGCCGCGTTCACATCGCTTGAAAGCATAAAACTGTTCTGCAATGCGCGGCGAAGCGAAAGTTCGCTGTAATTTTCGTTTAAACGTGCGACAACTTCGGCAAGCGCGTTTTCAAAAAAGTGCGAACCCATTCCAGTCGCGCCAACAGAGCCGATTTCCTCTTTATCAACGCAAAGAACGCAGCTTGTCCGCTTCGGAACTTCAGTTGAATCCATCAACGCCGCAAAAGATGTAAACGCGCAGGAACGGTCATCTTGTCCGTAACCTAAAACAAGCGAACGATCAAATCCTAAATCACGTGCGGCACCGGCTGGAACAATTTCAAGTTCGGCTGATTCAAAATCGTTTTCCTCGATTCCGTATTTTTCTTTCAAAAGCTTTAGAACAATTTTCTTGCTTGTAAGTTTATCTTCCTTTTTGTCTTTCTTTTTCTTGTCTTTGTCATCGTCTTTTTCATCTTTTTTAGAAGGCTTGATTGAACCGATAATAACGTCCAAATCTTCGCCTTTGATGAATTCCGAGCCAGACTTTTTCATCTGTTCCTGCGCAAGATGCGGCAAAATATCAGAAATGCAGAAAACAGGATCATCTGAATCTTCGCCAATATTCACCTTCACAGTTGTTCCGTCAGATTTGCAGATAACGCCGTGAATCGCAAGCGGAAGCGTAACCCACTGATATTTTTTGATTCCGCCGTAATAATGCGTGTTCAGGTAAGTTACAAAATCTTTTTCGTAAATCGGATTCTGCTTTGCGTCAAGACGAGGCGAATCAATGTGCGCGCCAAGAATGTTGAGTCCGTTTTCAATCGATTCAGTTCCAATCGTGAAAAGCGAAATCGCCTTGTTCATTTTCTGCACATAAATTTTGTCGCCAGCCTTCAATGTTTCGTATTCAGAAATATCTTTAAAGCCGTTTTTTTTCGCGCCTTCGATAATCTGCACAACACATTCACGCTCAGTTTTTCCGTGATTCAGAAAGTTTTTGTAGTTTTCAACAAGATTTTCACCAAATCCGTTTGCCTTTTTTGTTTTCTTCATATATATCTCCAAAAATTTTTTTTTCATTTTCATCTGGGCAAAATGAATTCTCCCATCGGCTTTCCATGGCTACCCTCGCGGTCGGTGTCTGTCAAAGACAGACACTTGCTTCGCAACCATTCCAATCCTTCCGCGGTCAGTCGTCCGCATAAAGAGTATTTTATAGTGAATGAAAAAAAATTCAATATTTTAGCAAAGACGATTTTTTTCAAATGTTTTGATTATGCTTTCAAGAAATCATCAAATTTTATTCACAAAGATTAATCAATTCAGAGGTTCTGCAAGAATGCTATGAAAATAACCGTAATAGTTTCCGGGATTTTCTTCATTGTCATAACTTATTTCTGAAATAAGCGTATCTTTATATTTTGTTCCAGAATAAACAGAAAGAATCTGAATCCCGACAAAATATTCCTCACGGCTGTCCCAATATTTTCGCCTTTCTTCTTTTTCCAATGTTTCATCAGAAGCTTTTTTCCGATTCTCAAAAGTTATTTTAGATTTTTCAATCGGCAATGGCTGCCAGTCAAAGACATCTTTTAAAGTCGCATATTGTTCATCTATAACTGTTATGTCCATAGGAAAAGAAATGTTCATGTTATATGAATGTTCAATGCTTTTTAATATAAAAATTTTAATGTTTCGAGGCCTATTGTTTTTCAGCCATAAATCTTTTGACTTTGCATAACCTGTAAAAATACGCAGATTTTCTGTTTCAATCCTGTCGCTGTCACATAAAGGATAAATCAAAACCTCGCCGATTCCGTCGCCATCAACACCTTCGCTCCACGCTGTAGATAACTTATTATCATAGGCATTGAACGGATCATAAGTGACCGACCAATAATAATATGTCCAGACATCAAAATCATTAAAGTCATTGACCACACTGTATTTTTCTCCCTCCGGATCAAGCCAAGAACTTGCAAACACTGAATAATCATTCATTTCAAAATTATAAAAAGCATCTATTTTGTCGCCGATTTTCAGATTCACTAAATTTCTGCTCCATAAAGATTTATCAATCCATCTATCCGGTTGCCCTCTATACTGAGCAAACAAAGAACTTGGCACAAAACAAAAACACAGAACAGTTATGAATTTTATTAGTCTACAGTTTGAAACCATCTTTTTCCTATGCTCCATTTATCATAATCGTATTCTACAAATGAACCGTCAAAATCGTTTGAAAGATGCTCATTTTCACCTTTATTTAAATTTCCGTAAGGATTATGAACAATAAAACCTTTGTCCGTATATCCTATAACAGTAACTGTGTGTCCAGCTATCTCTTCCACAGTCTTGCTTTTATCTTCTTCATCAGTTTTATAAACTTTATAACCAATGGACATTATTACCGGCTTTTCATTGTCAATTTGCTTTTTTACGTCTTGCTTATCAAATTCTTTTCCGTTGGCATTTATATGACTTGTTTTTAATTCTGGATAAGATTTTTTTATAATAGCATTATAAGTGGCAGGAACGTTACGCCATACTTTGTTGCCTGAAAAATTTTCTTTTTCTGCAATATCATAAAGTTCGTCTGCAAAGTTTCGTTTTTTGTCTTTTGAATAAATATTTTTTGATTCTAAAACCATCGCCAATGAAGTCAATTGGCACATATCTTTTCCTGTAAAAATTCCGTTTATATCTTTTACTTTTGTTTTGTTCTTCAACTGGTTTAAATACGGCACATTTGTAAGAATTTTTCCTTTGCCATTATCCAGATATGCAGAATTTCCTTCCAATGCAGTAATTTGTTTTCCCCATTTTTTGAAAAGATTTTGATTGGTATCATATATCTGTTTTTTCAATTCATCTTTTGGCGGCAATATTTGATAAAACCGATTTCCATAGATGTCATATTTTTTAGTTGCATCATTTTTTTTGTTTTCCGTGTTGTACCAATTTTCTCCATCAGAATGGAATCCTGCATTCGCAAGAACTCTTGCTACTGTCCGTCTATGCTTTTCTTCAGGACTATATTTATAATTTGGAATGCCTGCATGATACGCAAAGAAATCAGCAGAATCTACATCATCAGGTTTTCTGTACAATTTTTCAGTTCCATCATGCTCTATCACAAGGACATTTCCTGAACCATTTGAACGAAAATTTATTATATTTCCATTTTTATCTTTTTCTAAAATCCAAACATTTTCGTATCGATTTTCAGGTCTATTTTTCAGTTCTTCGGCATAGTATGCATCTAAAATATACTTCACATACTTAGTTACAGGATTTTCTTGTTTAGAAGATAGTTTTTGTTTTGAAACATCAGCTTCTTCTTGCCTTCTTTGTGCATATTCAGAAGTTTTATAAATTTCAACCAGCCTGTTTATAATATTATATTGCAATTGAAATTTGTTTCTAGGAGATTTTGAATTTTCTGGCTGAACCTGGAATTTCTTTTCAAATTCCTGCTGCTCCGACTCCAATGGGCGAAAATTTTCTTTTGTAGGATTATTCTGAACTGTATTAAAACCGATTTTTTTCTCTTCCATAGAAATTATTATAACACAGTTGTTTTTGTTTTCAAGGAGCTACTAAAATTTGCTATGCAGCAAGAATTTGCACGATTCGCATAAAATTTATTTCTCGCATAGTTCCGCGTAAAGTTCATCAACATTCTCGACGATTTTTTCCGCTCCGTTTTTCTTCAAGAAATCCTTTGAACGAAATCCCCAGTCAACAGAAATTGAATGAAGTCCTGCGTTTCTTGCTGTCATTATGTCAACATCGCTGTCGCCGATATAAACCGCAGCTTGTTTTTCGCAATTTAAAAGCTCAAGGATTTTGTTCAACGCGTCTGGCGAAGGTTTTGTCTTGATTCCTTCTTTGATTCCGATTTCAACATCAAAGATTCCGTCAAAATATTTTTCGCAGAGTTCTTTAACGCCGTAATCAGGCTTGTTAGAATTGACCGCGACTTTCATTCCGTGCGATTTAAGTTTCTGCAAAAGTTCAAGAATTCCATCGTAAGGCTTTGTGTGAATGTCGCAATGAGAAGGATAATAACGATTGAAACTTTCAAGAACTTTTTCCTGCTGTTCAAGGCTCGCGTTTTCCGGAACTGCACGCTCAACAAGTTTTTTAACTCCGTTCCCGACAAAAAGCCGGACTTCTTCAAGATTGCGTTCCGCAAAACCGTTTTCCTTCAACGCGAAATTTATTGAATCTTTCAAATCCTGAAGAGTATCCAAGATTGTTCCATCCATATCAAAAACCGCGACTTTGTATTTCATTTCCATAATTATTTCCTTAGAAATATAGAAACCTTTCTAGGTGATTAAATGTCAAGATTTTTTGTAAATGGTAAAGAATGCACGTAGGCAAGGTTCCAATTTGAAAAACAATCTGCACAAGTGAGTTAGATTAACAAACAAGAATGCAAAACAACTTGTTTGGTGGTTACTTCGCTGTCGCTCGTGTGCAAGCGAGCGACTTACTCAACCACCACATTTTTTGACGAACGCGGAAGCCGTTTTTCATAATTGGGTTCTTGCCGAGAGTGCATTTTTACTAATTAGCACAAACTTAACATTTTTATTTACCTAGAAAGTTTTCTGTATTGAACTCGTTTTGGAACGCTTGCGTCTTCGCCAAACTGTTCTTTCTTCCATTCTGCGTATTCGCTCCAGTTTCCTTCAAAAAAGCGAACTT
>CAZSHF010000051.1:0-18381 GCA_964606655.1 uncultured Treponema sp. | reverse complement strand
AATATCGCGGTCGCCAAAAGCAAGCGAAACTTGACTAAATTGTATAAATGCCATAATTATTTTTTTTCAAGTGGTTAAGCCTGTCGCCCGCTTGCGCACGGAGCGTAGCGGAGTAACCACAATTACATCGAAAAACTGGTCATTTCGACAGGCTCAATGACCAATCCATTGTTTTCAAAAATTCAGATATTCAATTACTGCCTGCTGAAGAAAATAACAAGCGGGCTTGAAGAGCGTTCCGTGACAATATTGTTCTTGATTGTCGCGCCGCTCGCATCTTCAAAGCGAAGCCCGTTCTCTTCGATTCTGTAAAGGAAATTCACTTCCTTGTCGATTCCGTCAAAACTGAATGTGATGATTCCGTCGTAATTCGCGGAAAGCGAACGCGAAAGAAAATATTTTATCTCGCAAGTTCCGCGAGTTTTCACAGAAGGAATTATCGAAGGAACAAGAAGCCTGTTGTTTGTCCAGAAAAAACTCTTGTCTTCACGGAATTCCAGGTTTCCGTAGCTTGAGCTTCTGAAACTCGGCCCGAAATCGAAAATCTTTTTGTATTCTTCGGTCCGACGTGTCCGTTCATTCTGAACAAGCTCGTTCAGATCCTGCTCGATTGTGACCAGATTGAAATCCTCAGGCTTTCCGCTTTCGCCTGTGTAACGCACAACGATAAAATCAGAACGGCGGACTGTAAGAACAATCGGAATGTCGTTCAGCTTGTATTCATTGCTGGAAAATTTCGCGCATCCTGTGTATTCCCAGGATTTGTAAATTCTCGGCATATTGAAATAAAGAATTCTGGAATCAGAATCCAAATGGAACATATAAGACGGATTAAGTTTTTCAACATCTATTCTTCCCGAATCAATCATCGCCTTGTACGAATCAGGATACCAGACCGCAGAAAGAATCTGCTCGACTTCTTCAGAAAGTCCGTCGCTTTCAACAATTTCCTCGCCGCCAATCCGCTGTCCGTTTTTATCCATCTCGTAAAACCTTAAATTGTACGAAAAACACCAGCCTTGAGTTCCGTCGCCTGTAAGAACGCGGTACCATTCGCCTTCAAGCGCGGAATTTGCGCCTGCCATTACAGCCTGCCCCGAACCTTTGTAAAGAATCTTTATGCTTTCGTCCTTTCTGAGCCGGTAAACCTGCCTTGCTGTGTTCACAGGTTCTGCGCGCATCGGAAGCCCGTCCAGGACAACTGTCGCGTAAGTATGCTTGAATTCATCGTAGCGTTTTGCCGTTTTTGCGGCCCGGGATTTTTTTTCAGGTTCAGTAAGCTGCCAGAGCGGAACTTCGACTTTCTCTTTCTTTTCCGATTTTTCAGTTCCAAGCCCGATTACATAAACATTCGAGATATTTGATTTTATGTAGACGGGAACAATGTCTCCGCCCTCAAGCCCGTACTCGGGAACATTCCAGAGAAGAACGCTGTAGCCCATGATTCCTGCCGAACAGGAACAGAAAAAAGCCGCAAACAGAAATGCAGACAAGCCCGCCATAAATAAATTTTTCAGAACAAAACTGATTTTTCGCATGGAAAGAATATTAACAGAATTGAAAAACATTATAAAGTGCAGGCGGTATGCAAGGCAGGGCTTCCGCATTATAACCAGTTTTAATAAAAAAATAGTTTTTTGGTCGCGTAGCGAGTGGTCAAAACCGCAATTTCTATTTTCTGGTTTTTATTTTATACTTGTTTCAAATGGCTTACGAATATCTTGAAACTTTGAATTCTGAACAGAAAGAGGCGGTTATTCACACAGGAAGTCCGCTTCTGATTCTTGCAGGCGCCGGAAGCGGAAAAACACGCGTGATAACAACAAAAATCGCGTATCTTATCCAGCACGAAAATATTCTTCCTTGGCAGATTCTTGCCGTGACTTTCACAAAGAAAGCCGCGAACGAAATGAAAGAACGAGCGGTCGCTCTTGAACCGAAAGCCTCTGAAGCGCAGATAAAAACATTCCATTCTTTCGGAGCGTGGTTTTTGCGCCGTTACGCTGAATACGCAGGACTTTCGCCTTCGTTTACAGTTTACGACGATTCGGATTCGGCATCTTTAATTGCGAAAGCCGTTCCCAACCTTACAAAAAAGCTTACAAATCTCGCGGCAAAAAAAATCGCGCTCTGCAAAGATTACTGCCTTTCGCCGGAAGACGATTTGACTGGAATCGCGGACGACTGTGAATTCAATTTTCCTGAAGTCTATTCCGCTTACCAGAAAAGGCTTCGCGAGACAGGAAACGCGGATTTCGGCGACCTGATTATGCTTCCTGTAAAACTTCTTGAACAGAATCCTGAGCTGCGCCGGCAGATTCAATACCGATTTAAAGTCATAATGGTCGATGAATATCAGGATTCAAACGTCGCTCAGTTCAGGCTTCTGGAGGCTTTGAGCGGAACGAACGAAGGAAGCGGAACTTATGTCTGCGTTGTCGGAGACGATGACCAGTCGATTTATAAATTCCGCGGGGCAGAGATTCAGAACATCTTGCAGTTTCCTAATATTTTCCAGGGAACACAGATTATCCGTCTTGAAAAAAATTACCGCTCAACAGGAAAAATTCTTCAGGCAGCGGATTCAGTTGTCTCGCACAACAGCGGAAGGCTCGGGAAAAAACTTGTCGCAGTGAACGGCGAAGGCGAAAAGCCGACTTTAGTCTTTCTTGAAAACCAGGATATGGAAGCGCGGCTCTGCTCAAACATCATAAGAAACGCCGTGAACAGAAAAACTTCAAGATATTCAGACTTTGCGGTTTTATACAGAACAAACGCGCAGTCAATGGAATTCGAGCACGAATTTCTGAACGCGAAGATTCCTTATAAAGTTGTCGGCTCTTTGAAGTTCTACGAACGCGAAGAAATCAAAGACACGCTCGCCTATCTTTCGCTTCTTGCAAATCCGCGCGACGAAATCGCATTTTCCAGAATTGTGAACAAGCCCGGACGCGGAATCGGAGACAAATCCCAGGAAAAGATAATCGAACTGGCTCACGAAACAAGTCCGATTGAAACATCGCCGAACGAAACAGGAAATTCAATTTCAGAAAGCCTTTCGGAAAACATTCAGGAAAACACTTCCGCAAACCTTTCAGAAAACCTTTCCGACACAGAAAATTCTTCCGCAAATCTTTCAGAAAATCTTTCCTCGGAAGAAAATTTCAATCTGATTCAGACCGCGGAGAACGCGTCAAAGAATCTTCCTAAAAAAGCGCAGGAAGGAATAAAAGAATTCGTTTCAGTTATGAAAAACCTAAAAAGCGAGCTTTTAAAAAATTCCGAAGAAGCGGAAAAATCCCAGAACGAAGAAAACGTGATTCCAAGCCCGCTTTCGTTTTTTATAAGCAGGCTTTCCGAAGAAAGCGGACTTCTGGAATATCACAAGGCGCAGGACAAACTTGACGGAACAAGCCGCGTCGAAAACATGGAGGAACTTTCAAACTATGCAGCAAAATATCCCTGCACTCTTCTTGGACTTTTGGATTTCCTTGACACGATAAACCTTGACAGAACTCTTTCCGAAGACGAGGAAGAAAAAGACGACGCTGTGACTTTAATCACTCTGCATAACACAAAAGGACTTGAATTCGAGCGAGTAATCATAACTGGACTTGAGAACGGAATCTTTCCGCGCGAAGACAAATTCGGCGCGGATCTGGAAGAAGAACGCCGACTTTTTTACGTTGGAATAACGCGCGCGAAAAAAGAACTCACAATCACAAGCTGCAGAACGCGCCGTCTTTACGGAAGATTTCAGGAAATGCTTCCGAGCGTTTTTCTGAAAGAAGCGGAAGGCGCGTTCGACATTCAGGGCGCAAGAAAACAGACAGAGGGCGAAACTCATTATTTTGCAAGCAAAGACGACCTTTTAAAAGAAAAATATAAGAAAGGAACAAAAATCTATCACGATGATTACGGCTACGGAATCGTTGTTCAGCAGAACGCCTCAAGCGAAAACCTTGTGATTACAGTCGCGTTTGAAAGCGGCGGACAAAAAAAATTCATTCCGCAATACCAGGCAAAATCGCTTCAGATAATCCGGGAGTAAGTTCGGCTCGTCAATTCAGAACGTAAAAATCGCTTAACTTCACTCCAAAGCATGGATTTTCTTTTCCGGTTTCTTTGCCGTCTTTATCTTTCAGATATGCGATTCCATAAAAGTACGCAGGATAAAAATTTTCGAAATTCATTTCCTGCGCCTTCATTTCAAGCGATAAATAATTCGAAGAATTTTCCAGATAATATGAATAATTTTTATTCAGAGCAGACATATTTATCAATCCCTTTGCAAGAAAAACACAGAAAAGCGGACAAAACACCTAAAAAGGACAAAATTGTTTTCTTCATTTTTTCACCTTTTTCTGAAAGATAAAAACAATTCTATAATTATATTATATTGCTGTCATCCTGTGATTTCCATACTGAACGACACGCGTTCTCTTCTCTATTTTATATTCTTTACACTTCACAAACGAAACACGGAAATCAGTTTTTGCAAAAATTATGGTGGTTGAGCCTGTCGAAACCACAAATTTAACAAATTTTATTTGAATTTAGATCATTTCGAGAGCCTCAATGACCATATATTCTTAAAAACTGATTTCCGTACAAACGGAAAATCGCACCTTTATAAACGCTTTGTTTTTTGCTAGACTGACACAAAATCACACAGGTTCAAATGGCGAAAATCAAACCAAAACAAACTGAATCAAATTAAAAATCCGAGGTTTCTATGAAAAAAATAATCACCGCTTCAACAAATCCTGATGTCATAAACACAGTTCTGAACGTCTGCAAGCTTTATCCTACGATTTTCACGGCTGATGTTTACGACGATACGGAAGCAATAATAAATCACATTGATTATGAGATGCCTGAAATCAAAGTCCTGGATTTTTCTTCGGACGACATCGACTGCTTCAGGATTCTGAATGTAATCAACAAAGACACCTGGCTTCATTACGGCGGAGTAATCGCGGTCTGCAAGGACAGAAAGCAGGTTTCAGAACTGGAAGAGCTTAAAGACATGAATATGCTTACGATTCAGACTGTCAGGGATTTTTCAGAGCATTTTATCCGGATTTTAAGAATTCTTTACCAGAACCAGACATTTCTTTTCAACCGCGGAATGAAAGACATCGCAGGCGGACAGGAATCTGGAACTTTTGTCTGCGGAAACGACCCTTTGGATTTAAAATTCTACACAAATTTCCTTATAAGTTATCTTTACAACACAAACCGGATTTCAGACGACGAGCGGATTTCGCTTCAGATGGTTCTGAACGAGCTTCTTACAAACGCGCTTGAACACGGAAATCTGGAAATCGACTACGAAGAAAAGACCGAAAGTCTTTCGCAGGGCGGAAATATCCTTGAACTCATCGAACGGAAAAACCGGATGAAGGAATTCGCCGAAAGAAAAATCCACGTTTCATACGAAATCGGAAAAACCTCGTCAAAATTCATAATCAAAGACGACGGGAAAGGTTTTGACTGGCGGAAAAATTCAAAAATGAGCGGAACTGATTCCTTCCACGGACGCGGAATTTCCTTGAGCAAAAAAATGGTCAAATCCCTTTCCTACAACGAAAAAGGAAACCAGGTCACTTTCACAATCGACAATCAGATTGACAAATCAAATTCGATTCCGAACATTATGAACACTTTTCCGACTTTGGAATACAAGAACCATCAGGTTGTCTGCAAAGAAGGCGAACTGTCCACTGATTTGTATTTTATAATTTCGGGAAGATTCGCGGTTTATTCGCAGAACAAGCTTGCCTCGGTTCTTACGCCGAACGACCTTTTCATCGGGGAAATGGCTTTTCTTTTGAACGACAGAAGAACAGCGACTGTAATCGCAATCGGAGAATGCAAACTGATCAGGCTTCAGAAAGGCGATTTTCTTTCGCTGATAAGAAAAAATCCGCATTACGGAATATTTTTAAGCAAAATGCTTGCGGAGCGTCTTCAGCGTCAGACGGCGAACACAATTCTTCTGAAAGAACAGATTGCAAGTCTCGGCGAAAAACCGAATCCAATCCGATGATTTTCATTCCGTTTTCGAGCCTGAACGAAACATTGCAAAACGCCGCGACCGATTTTGTGAAAAAGCACGAGTCGTTTTCGGTTCAGTTTTCCGCGGCGGTCATAAAATCAAAGGAGAATCTGTTCGTCGTTTTTGACAAGTCTGACAACAGAAATGATGAAAACGACGGAAACAGCTTTTGCAAATCTGACAACGAAGAGGACGAAATCTCATCTGAAAACATTTTCGGAGTTCTGGTTTTCGGAAAATCTGTTCTTCACTGCCTTCCGTTTTTTAGAGAAAGAAAACAGAACTCGGATTCGGAAATACAAATTCCTGAAGCGGAAAAACATATTTCAGGCGCGGCCGCACAATCCGCGGATTCAGAAAAGCAATCCGCGAAAACAAAAACAGAACCTTCGGATTCGGAAACACGATTTTTGGATTCGGAAAACAGATTTGAAAACGCGTTTTCTTCCGCGCTCAAAGATTTTTACACTGAAAAAAACATTCCTCTTCCTTTCAGCGTGAACGGAGAAAAAAACGGAACTTCCGCGGTTTTAGCCGCGTTCTCCCTGCTCGGCAAAAAACCTTCGCAGACAAACGAATACAATCTTCTCCGCCTGAATGTAAAGGAATTTTTAAAGCGAAAGCCTTTTCCTTTTAGCCAAGGCGAAACTTATGTCAGATGCGGCAAACATCTTCCGCCCGCGCTTTTTGAAAGCCTTTCTGAGCTTCAGAAAAATTACGAAATCGAAGAAGTCACTCCTTCGTGCTTTTCGTTCAATGAAGATTTGTCAAGGCTTAAATTGAAAAACTCGCTCCGCCGTCAATGCGTTCTTGCAGTCGCGGACAAAAACGGAAAACTTGTCTCAAAAGTCCAGACGAACGCGATTGCAAACCGTTTTGCGCAAATCGGCGGAGTCTACACAAATCAGAACAACAGAAGAAAACATTACGCGTCCAACCTGATGATTCTTCTGTGCAGAAAAATTTTAAAGGCGAAAAAAAATCCTGTCCTCTTTGTAAAGACAGAAAACAGGAGCGCCGCGTTTTTGTACGAAAAACTCGGATTCAAAAAGACAGACGGCTACACAATTGCATATTTTTCGCATAACGAATAAAATAAAAACTCGTTTCTATCGATAATAACACAATAATTACACAAACAATTCAGGCGAATAACACAACGGAAAATCAAAAATCAGCAAGTCAAAAACCGTTTTAATCGTTTAATTTGTTTTTCTTTGGAGGACAAAATGTCTGGCGCGATTATCGCAAAAATCATCGCATTTGCAATTTACCTTGGGCTTATGGTCTGGGTCGGATTGAGAACGGCAAAAGGAAACAACTCCGCATCCGATTTCTTTCTGGGCGGAAGAAAAGTCGGTCCTTGGGTCACAGCCTTAAGTGCGGAAGCGTCCGATTCTTCCGCGTGGCTTTTGATGGGACTTCCGGGACTCTGCTATTTAGGCGGATTCAAGGAGACTTTCTGGACAGCATTAGGCTTGATTGTCGGAACTTACCTTGCCTGGCTTTTCATCGCAAAGCAGCTAAGAAAATGCTCGATTGCTTTCGGCGACTCAATCACAATTCCGGAATTTTTGACAAACCGCTTCAAAGACAAAACGCACATTCTTTCTATTGTTTCGGTTTTCTTCATCGTGGTTTTCTTTACGATTTACACAGCGTCAGGATTTGTCGCCTGCGCAAAGCTTTTCCGTTCGGTTTTCGGCCTGAACTGGAACATCGGGCTTTTAATCGGATTTGTGATTATTCTTTCGTACACAATTATGGGCGGATACAAAGCGGTCTGCACAACTGACTTCATTCAGGGCGCGCTGATTTTCCTTGCTTTTGTTGTTTCCGCGGTAATCATAATATTTTCGCTCGGCGGACTTCCGAACGCGCTCGGACAAGTCGAAGAGTTCACAAGCCGCGCCTTGAACGGAGATTTCGGCGACATTTTCAGGAACAAATTCATCTCGAACAAGTCGTACAGTCCGCTTTCGGCAATCTCCGCGTTCTCCTGGTGTCTTGGATATTTCGGAATGCCGCACATAATCGTCCGGTTTATGGGAATAAGGTCGAACAAAGAAATCCGAACCGCGCGGAAAATCGGAATGAGCTGGATGATTATTTCATACATCGGAACTTTCATAATCGGAACGCTTGGAACTGCGTATCTTCTGAACAAAGGAATTCTGCTTGGAGCGGATTCAAAAGAAGTTGTCCTTGAAGGAATCAGGGTTTTAGGGCTCGGAACAGAAGAAGCGGTTTTCAGCGAATCGATGATAAAAATGTATCCTGCGTTTATCGCAGGCCTTTTCCTGTGCGCGATTTTAGCCGCCTCTATGTCAACCGCGGATTCTCAGCTTCTTTCAGCTTCGTCTGCGATCGGACAGGACATTTTCAAAGGAATCATAAAAAAAGACGCGAGCGACAAGACAGTTCTTCTTGTAAGCCGGATTTCAGTTTTTGTTGTCGCGCTTGTCGGGCTTATTCTTGCGCTGAATCCGAACAGCTCGATTTTCAATCTTGTTTCGTTCGCCTGGTCAGGATTCGGCGGAACTTTCGGGCCGCTGATTCTTCTTGCTCTTTACTGGAAAGGAACGACCGCAAAAGGCGCGATTGCCGGCTTGATTTCGGGCGGAGTCATTGATGTTGTCTGGCATTATCTTCCTGGCGATGTTTGCGGCATCTTCAATATTTATGAAATTCTTCCGGCGTTCCTGGTCTGTCTTCTTGTGACAATTGTTGTCTCGCTTTTCGACAAGAACAAGAATCCTGAAATGCTTTCCGACTTTGAAAAATACAAGGCGATGAAAGACTAATCAATTTACAATTTTTGCCGCTGTTACTTTCTTCCGGCTCTGTTGTTGTTCTTGCAAAGACAAAGCGATGAACATAAATCCAGATGAACCACAGATTCGCTTGCCGGGAGATTTTAATGGCTATAAAGAACGAAATCATGTACGCGGCAATGGCGTCAATGCTTTTAAACCTTGGCGGATTTGCCTTTTCAAACAGCGCAGTAGATTTTGATGAAAAAATAAAACCGAGAATCGAAAAGCAGAAACCGAATTCAAATTCCGAAAAAGATACAAACACAAAAATATGCTATAATAAAAAGGATGACTGAATAGCGGACATTGAACTGAAATCAAACTAAAAACAGAATCCGAAAACAGAAAAGCCCGCCATTATCAAACATTGTCCGCCGTCAATTGAATATCTCGTCTTTATGCTTTGTTCCCAAAAGTTCAAGGGACTCCTTCAGTGCAAGGTTTTCGTTTTCAGGCTGCCTGCGGAAATTCCCCAAGTCACGCAAGAAACAGTTCATCGAAAAATGCTGAAACACAAAAACCCGGCTCCAAGCGTCAGAATCCTGTGAATCTTGTTTTAAACCGTTCCCTTTTGCAAAATACGCCGATTTTAAACTGTCGCGGTAAAGCGTGAAAATTCCTTTTTCCTTCAATTCAGCGTAGCCGACAAGCCACAAATCGCAATTTTCCAGTTCAGAATGCAAAGCCGCCGTCCGCTCCGCCATCCAAATCTGGCTTTCACGAATCAGACTTTTTATTCCGCCGCTTCCGTGTTTCATAAGAAATTTCAGATGATTCGTCTTTGCCGTGTGAACCGGCGTTTTATTTAAAATGACCGCGTTTTTCCTGAAATCGATTTTCAGTTCAGGATTCCGGCGGAAAAATCCTTCCGCAATTTTTCCGGACTGACCGACAAGATAAGCCTTGTTTTTTTCACGCTGCTCGTTTTTTCCGGGATTGTCGCCGATTACAATCAGCCTGATTTCATCGTCCTTTGTCACTTTGTCCAAGGCGGAATTGTACACAACGGAATTTTCAACCGGATAAGGCGGCGTGTCGTTTTTTGCCGCCAGATTCTGCAAAGGCAAAAGTTCTGAAGAAAGACGCGACCATTCGTTCACTTTGTCCTTGAAATCTTCGCGGAATGAAGAAAACGCGTTCCATTCGGAGTCTGTCATGCGTCGAGTTTAGAACGTTTTTCGCGCTTTGGAAAGGGAGAACAATTATTTTCATGCATTCATAAACAAGCCTAAAAAAAAGGCGGACTTAGTTTTGCAAAAACAAAAAATCCAGCGCTGGCATGGAAGGGCAAGCCGAAGGCTTGTTGGGAGCAAGCGCGCTTGCGGACAATGAGCGAAAGCGGAACCCTGAAACGCCAGTAGGAGAATCCGCTCGCCCAAAAAACTGACTCATCAATAAAAAATTTCACAATCTATGAACTGTCTACGAACTGTGCCTGAAATTCCGGTCGGTCAGGATTCTTGCTGTGACAAGCCCAAGCGGAAGCGAAACTGTAATCAGAATCGCGGCGGAAAGCCAGGACGCAGATTCGGAAAGCGACATGATTCCAAGGTTGTAGATTCCTTTGTAAAAATAAAGCCCCGGAACCATAATCACAACCGAAGGAACTGTGATTGAAATCCTCGGATAGCCGACACGTTTTTTCAAAAGCGAAGCCAAAAGTCCTGCTGTCAATGCTCCGCAGAAAGCGGCTGCCGCAGGCGGAAAACAAAGCAAATCCACAAGTTCAAGGCGCAATGTGTTTGCAAGCGAGCCGATCAAGGCGGCTGTAAAAGCGAGTTTGCCCGGGCTGTTGAACATTATCGAAAATCCGAACACGCCGAAGAAGCTTGCGGCAAGGCGGAACAGAATTGTCTGCCACCAATAAAGGTTCATCGGAAGAAAATCGGCAGGTTTAAGATTCAGAATCAGCGCCATAATCCAGGCGGAAAGAGTGGCGACCATCACGATAATTATCGCGTAGCTTAAACGTTCAAGCCCGGACCTCAAATCAAGCTTCGCAAAGTCGATTCCGGAAGTTATAAACGGAAATCCAGGAATTATAAAAAGCATTGAACAGATATATCCTGCCTGATGAGCCAAATCCAAGCCGAACAGAAGATGAAAGATTTTGAACAGAACTGCATAAGAAAGGCAGGCGGCGGAAACTGAAACCGCGACATTCATAAAAAGCGTGTATTTCCGTCCAATCATCAGTTTTGCGCGGACTGCGTTTCCGACTCCTGCTCCGACAAAGGCAAGAAGCATTTCCCAAAGTCCGCCTCCAAGCAGAAATGTGAACGCGCAGCAGGCGACCGCGGAAGCCAAAGCCAGCTGCCATGTCGGATACAAAAGCCCGATTCTATCGAATCCGTCGAGCCTTTTATGAAAATCCGAAACTGTAAGGTTCACGCTTTCTCTTGAAAACTTTTTCACAAACTGCTCAAGCCTGTACAATTTGAAAATGTTCACGCCAGTTCCGTTAAGGCTGAAAGACTGGAAAACGCATCCTGAATCGTCAAAGCAGTTGAAGGACAATGACATAAGTCCAATATCGACAGAACAAGTTATTCCGAGTTTTTTGGAGACGATATTCATCGAACGTCTTACACGCCACGCTCCGGTTCCGCAGGACAAAAGCTCAAGCCCGATACGTCCGACGACAACCGCTTTTTCGCTGAGCGGAGCGTCTTTTATCAGAACGTTTCCTTCATGCTCTGAATATTTTTTCCACGGAATTTCCATCCGGTTCTTTTCTGCTGCTTTCTTCATATTGAAAGGATTATACTAAAAACCAATACGCTCTTCAAACAAACGATTTGCAGTAAGATTTCGCTTGGATTTTTACGTGATGCAATGTGAAAAACAGCATGGGCAAAAATAAGGAACACGGACAACTAGCGCGAATCAAGATTTCAGCTCCAAGTGTTTGAATGCAGAACATCGCTTACCGCCGCCTGAATCTTCCGCGAGCTCTGCGTTCCGCAAATCTCAGAACGGCGGATAAATCCTACATTGTAATAACCCATTGTGTTTCCTGCCGCGTGGACAACAAACGAATTTCTGTACGGCGCGCTTTCCAGAACAAGCTGAGGAACAAGACCGATTCCAAGACCAAGCTGGACAATCGCAAGAATCGCTTCGTTTCCTTCTGTTTCCGCAGCGATTACCGGATGAACATTCCGTGATTTTGTCCATTTGTCAAAACGCTGTCTGGCAAGCCCTGTCTTAGGAAGGACAAGCGGAACGGAAGAAAGAATGTCCTGCGGAGAGCCGTCAAGTTCAGTGAAAGGACCGTCTTTTGACGCGGCGTAAACAAGCGGAGTTTTCTTGCAGCTTATTGTCTCAAGATACGAAAGCCCGTCCTCAGGAATCGCGGCGACAGCCAGAGCCGCCCGCCCTTCCCTTACAGACTGAATTGCTCCGGCAGGGTCGCCTGTCTCAATGCTCAGCTGAATTTTCGGATATTTTTCTGAAAGTTTTTTTATGAATTCGGGAAGAACCATATAACACGCTGTGACAGAAGCGAAAACTTTAAGAACGCCCGAAACTGTTTCGTTTTCGCCGTGGATTTTTCTTTTTAATTCAGATTCTTTTTCCAAAGTCTCGCGGGCGAATTCCGCGAATTCAAGTCCTGCTTCAGTAAGTCTGACCTGCCTGCTGCTTCTGTCGACCAAAGTCGAGTCGAGCTCCTCTTCAAGACGCAAAACAATTCTGCTCAAGGCGGAATTGCTCATGTTCAGGACGGAAGATGCTTTTCCAAAATGCAGGATTTCGGACAAAGTGATAAAAGCCTTCATTTCATACAAATCCATTTCTGCTCCGCCTCGTCCTGACTCTTCTCTTTCTAAAATGACCACATACTCTTAAAACTGATTTCCGTATATAAAACCCAGGGAATCCGCATTATAATTTTTTATAAAAAATTTGGTATTTGGGAGCGGAGCGTTAGTGGCAAAAACATTCTAGTTTGCTGCCGCGAGAGCGGCAACGTATATAGTTCCAAGGCAAACTAGCGTGTAGCACAATATTGTGCGGTTTTGACCACTCGCTACGCGACCGAAAACCTGTTTTTTTATTAAAGTTGGTTATAATGCGGAAGCCCTGATATAAAAACCGTTTCATTTTGACAAATTCAATCTAATAAGTCTATAATACAATATTGGATTTTTGATTGAGTTTTATCGCTTCTTTCAAAAAATCCCGAAAAATCAAATCAGCAGAACCGCTTTTCCGGAAGTTTTGGAGGAATTATGAAAAAGTTAATTTTCACTGCATTTTTAGGTCTTTTAGGCGCATCTTTGTTCGCATACGACATCGCCTCAATCTCTCAGCTTAAAACAAAAGCCAGAAGCGTCACAGAAACGGACTTTTCAATCGTTTCAAAATTCGGCGAATATTTCCGCACTCCAGTCGTAAAATATGTCTACAGATTCGATTCACGCGGACGAATCACTGAATCTTCTGAACTGACACCGCGCGATTCGCTTGAAAACAGAATCGCAAACACTTACGACGCGAACGGAAACCTCACAAACCAGACTTGCTACGGTTCAGACGGGAAAATAATCTGGAAAACAGAATCGGTTTACAAAAACGGACTGAAAACCGAAACTTCCGAATACTCAAGCGGCGATTCTCTTCTTGCAAAAACAATCTACACTTACACAGACAGAAAACTTTCCGACGAAAGCTACTACAATTCCGACGGAGCATTGATCTGGAAAATCATATTCAGCTACGATTCAAACGGAAAAACTGAAACCGAAAACGAATATTCCGGCGACGGAAAACTTGACGAAAGAAGGCAATATTCTTATACGGCGGACGGACTTATCGAATCAATCACTTATTTTGATTCCGAAGAGAAAATCAAGTCAAAAGAAATATTCAGATATTCGGCGGACAAATCCTTGAATGAAATCACGGCTTACGACGCGGAAAACACAATCACAAAACGTTCGGTTGTAAGACTTGACGATTCAGGAAACATCTCAAGGATAACCGAGTACAATGTTTCAAAAAAATTCGGAACAACTTTGAACGAAATGGCCGCTATGAAGGAATATGTCTACGATTACAGTTCGGGCGACGAAAAATAAACTTCGTGAAACGGAAATAAATTTCGGAAAACGGAAATAAACTTCCGGCGGCGAAAAATAAAGTTTGCTAAAACGAGGCGTTTATGAAAAAAATTGGAATAAGACTTGCTGACGGTTCATTCTATCCGATTATGGAAGACGGAAATCCTTCCAGCAAAAAACTCGGACTGACAACAGTAAAAGACAACCAGACTAAAATCATCGTTGACCTTTACCGTTCAAAAAGCGGAACAATGGAAGACGCTGAATACATCGATTCTCTTCAGATTGAAAACCTTGTCGCCCATCCGAACGGAAGCATGGATATTCCGCTTCATATCGAGCTTGACGAAAACAACAAGCTTTCCGCTTACATAGAAGACCCTGAAACAGGAGCAAGAAGCGACGCGAACATAACTCTTGTCTCGCGGACGCTTGAAGAACGCCTTGAGCCTACAAACTATGATGTCAGACTTGATTCGCTTGATTCCAAAGAGGAAAACAGCAATGACAAGTCTGAATCCGAAAAAACAGAGAAGACTGAAAACAGTTCTGGAAAAGTCGCGGCAGGAATCGCAGCCGGAGCAGTCGGCGGAGGGCTTCTTGCAAGAATGATGGCAAAACGCGGCGAATCTGAACAGGAAACAGAGGAAGAGAATGTTTCCGGCGAAAGCAATTTTGAAGAAAAAACAGAAACCAGCGGAAACGATTTCAGCGGAACAGATTTTGAAGAAACGAATGAAATCATAGAAGAAACACAAAACCAAATTGCCGCTGAAGAGCCTGGGGAAGCTGAAAACTCGATGCTTGACGATTCGCTTGATTTTGATTTGCCGGATTTTTCCGATTCTTCAAATTCTTCCGAAGAAGAAACTTTTGCAGAAATCAAAGGCGAAAACCCAGACGAACTTACAGAAATTCCGGAAGTCCTTGAGGAGTCCGAAGTTCCTGAAACATCAGACGAGACGGCTTTTGACGAAATCCCTGACGAAAATATTTCCGACGAAACAATCTTTGACGAAATCCCTGATGGAAACATTTCTGACGGCGCAACAGAAGAAAATATTTTTGAGACATTTGAAGAGCCTTCTGAAGAGAAAACAGCAGAAACCTTCGAAAACTCCGCAGAAAAAACCGGTGAAAACGCGGCAAATGAATCCGCGGACGGCGGCAGTTCGGACACATTCGGCATTCCTGACACTGAAAATGAAAGTGAGAATGACACAGACGCGTTCAATCTGCCTGAACCTGAAATTGAAGAAAACTCAGCCGAAAACGACACTTTGGACTTCGACCTTCCGGATTTTTCGGATGAACCAGACGAATCAGACGAAAAGGAAAACAATGAAATGAAAGACGAAAAAGACGACGATTTTTTCAACATTCCTGATGACCAGACAGAAAACTCTTCCCAGTTTGACAGCGCAGAACATTCGGAAGTCGCGGCGGGCGGACTTGCGTTTGACGATTTGTACGACAAAGAGACAAAAGACGGAAAATCATACGAGCAGAACGACAGCGCGGAAGACAGCGACGAAATCAAGAAAAAGACAAAAACGCCTGTCATAATCTGCATAATATGCGCGGTCATCTGCGTGATTGCTGTCCTGCTTCTGCTTTTTGTCGTTCCTTCAAAGTACAATCTTTTAGGAAAACGCAAAGCCGAAACAAATATCCAGCCTGAAGAAAATGTCTATGAGCTTCCGCAGAAAGAAATCGCAGAAGAAGAGCCGATTCCTGAGCCGGAACCTGAACCTGAAACAGAAGCAAAGGAAGATGAAATTGTTGTAATCACTGAGCCTGAAATCGTGGAGACAGTCGAGCCTGAACCGGTTCCTGAGCCTGAAACTCCAAAATCGATAACGTACAAAATAAAATGGGGCGACACTTTGTGGGACATCGCGGACGCTTACTACAAAAATCCGTGGCGTTACCACACAATCGCGCGTTACAACAACATAAAAAATCCTGATTATATTATCTCCGGAACAACGATTGAAATTCCGCAGAACTGAAAATTCATTCGCCGCAAAAAACCGCAATCTCATTCCTCGCCTGATTTTTCTGTTCTCGGTGAATTTCATATTCGCCGGATGCAGAAGCACAAACCAGACTTTGCAGAAAAAATTCAAATACAACACGAATTATTTTATCGGGCTTCAGAAACTTGGCGAAAACGACATCGCGCAGGCGGAAAAGAATTTTTCACTCGCGGCGAAAAAAGGAAGCGGCTACTGTTCGCGCTACAGCAAAATCGAACTCATAAAACTGAAAAACCAGAGAGAACGGATTGAACGCTGGCAGGATTTTGTCCAAGAATATTCAGACGAAGAAGCGGTTCTGCTTGCCGCGCGCGACTTGTTTTTGTGCGGCGAGTTTTCAAAAATCATTCAGATTACAGAAAATCTGGATTTGAAGACCACGGACAACGAACTTGTCTCGCTTCGGCTGAAAGCAATGTCAGAAAAAAAAGACAGCAGACTGGACAGAGAAATTTTCGCTTGGTTTACAGAACGCGACATTTCAAGCGAACATTTCAGTCTGTTCAGGCTGTTGAATATGAATGAAATCTTTGCGGACGGAAAAACCGATTTCTCAGGCGAAACTGAAATTCCAGAAGACGGAAAAGACATTTTTTCCAGACAGAACTTTTATCCGCAGCTGATAAATTTCAGGATTCTTGTCTACAGGCGGATTTACGCAGAAGCGTTTTCAATTGCAAAAGAAATTCTTTCGTACGCGGAGAAAACTCTTTCATTCACTGAGAAAAGCGGAAACTCCGACGAAGCAGAAAATCAGGAAATCCCGAAACTTGTTTATTCCGACATCGGGAAAGCCTTCCTTTACGCGAACAGAAATTATCTTCAGAACGCGCAAGCTTTGGACAAAGCGATAAACGCCGCGGAAAACAAGCCGGAACAGAACTCAAACAGCAAAGTTTCAGACGAAACAGACGGAACTGCAAACACAAGCAAGAAAAACAGCGAACTTTTTTATCTGAACTTTTACGCCGCACGGCTTTATGACACAGAAGGCGAATATATGACACGTGCGGAAAACCGCTACAAATCCGCGATGAAAAACGCGGACGCGCTCGGCGACAATGACAAATTCGACAACGCGCTCTGGTATTTTCTCCGGCTGAAACTTAAACGAAACACAAACAGCGGAACTGACGCTGTAATCGAGAACTGCAGAATCTGGCGCAACGCGGAATATTTTGATGATTTGCTCGACCTGATTTCAAATCTTCTTTTGACAGAAGGCAAATGGAACGATTTTTACAAAGTCTACAAAGCGATTGACGGATTCGCTTCGGATTATATGACAGCGCGGTTCGCGTATATTTACGCGCGGCTTCTTCAGGAAAACCTTGCTTCTGTTCCTTACGAAGCGAATTCAAAAGATTCAAAAAAACAGAAATCCGACTTTGAAAACGAAGCGTTCAGGCGAGCCTTGAATTCCGGAACTGACTATTATTATCAGATTCTTGCGATAAACCGGCTTGGACTTTCTGAACGGGAAACTGAAAAACAGCTTTGCAAAACTGTTCTGCACAAAAAAGGAACGGAAATCGACACTGAGGCAGAAATTCTTCTTTCAGGCTACGCGGCGTTCGGATTCCCTGAGAAAATCTATCCCGAATTTTCAAAGCTCACTTCAAAAGGCTCAAATCTTTCTATGGATTCGATGATTTCTCTTTCTTCGTTCCTGAAAGACTGCGGAGAAAAGAAAAACGAATTTTATCCGCAGAGTTTAAGAATCGCTTCAAAGGCTTTGAAAGGCGCGGACAGAAAAATAAACCGCGACGAGTTAAGACTTTTCTTCCCGAAAGATTTCAGTTCGCTTATTGAAGAAAACTGCGAGAAATATCAGATTCCGCACGAAATTATGTACGCTCTTGTCCGAAGCGAAAGCTTTTTTGACAGCGCAATAAAAAGTTCCGCCGATGCGGTCGGACTTACTCAGCTTATGGCACCGACCGCAAACGATGTCGCCCGAAAACTTAAAGCCGGCGAATACGATTTGCAGAATCCTGAAACAAACATTGAGTTCGGAAGTTTTTATGTCTCCGAACTTTACGGCAGGCTGAACAGAAAATGGCTTCCTGCGCTTCTTTCGTACAACACAGGAATCACAAGAATCCGGCGCTGGCTTCAGCAGCAGAACAGGCTTCCGATGGATCTGTTTCTGGAAATCGCGCCTTACGCCGAAACCCGGGAATACGGACGAAAACTTTTAAGCGCGTCATGCATGTACGCATGGATTTACAAGACAGGAACGATAAACGAAACTGTGGAGCTTCTGTTTGAGATGACAAAAAAACGCTGAAATCATCCTTGCTTTATTATTTTTCGATTTTAAACTATTCTGTTTCTATGAATGAGCTACAATTAAAATATGGATGCAACCCAAACCAAAAGCCGGCGCGGGTTTTTATGGA
>CAZSHF010000050.1:0-18609 GCA_964606655.1 uncultured Treponema sp. | reverse complement strand
AAGATTAACTTTACGGTAATACCAGATTTTTAATCTGCCGATTTCAAAGAACCCTACTTGCCATTAAAAACGCTAATGACAGGTTCATAGAATATACATTTTTTTAAAATTTATTTCAATAGAAAAATTTGCGCATTGAAAAAAAAATTTGAAACATAAAAAAACTTGAGAACAATGCTTCGGGTTCCGGCTTAGAAAATAATGGGGCTGTCTAAAAAGAATTAAATGCGGTGGTTGAGGTTCTAGTCCCGAAGGGCGCGTAAGCAACCATCAAATATAGTGCTTAAGTCATTCCGACAGACTCACTCATTAACCACCACCAAAGGTGGTGGCTTGTGAACCGCTCAAAGCGGTTTTGTCTTGCTTAATTCAGTTCTGGGAATAAACCTGGATTCTGATCTATTTTTTGTCTTCAACTTCTTGATTCTGTATGTACTTTCGTATTGCTTCCTCATTCCTGCCGACTGTCGATACGAAATATCCTCTCGCCCCACATATGTTGCCCACTGAAATATTTTCCTCGTCCGTAATTTCGTGCGATATATATCGTGCTTTTCCCTTTTATATATCCCACTATCTGCGACACGGAATGTTTTGGCGGTATTGCTATCAATATGTGTATATGGTCGCTCATTAAATGCCCTTCCAATATCTCACATTCTTTACATTTTGCCAGTCGCCTTATTTCCGCGCCCACGGAAATCAGTTTTTGCAAAAATTATGGTGGTTGAGCCTGTCGAAAGCACAAATTTAACAAGTTTTATTTGAGTTTAGGTCATTTCGAGAGCCTCAATGACCACACATATTCTTAAAAACTGATTTCCGTGTATCAATAGCCTCTTCAACTTCCTTAGATTTTTATATAACATTTGCAAAACTCTTCGTTTCATAAAACGCATATGCATAGACTGTCACATCTTCATTTGAAATATCTACTGAAGTAATCTCATTTGTGTAGTCTTTATCAGAGTAGTATTTGAAGTAGCAAACATAAACTGAACTTTCATCTTTATCATTCATATATCTTTTTGCAGTATCAAGCCCATAAGCAGTCTCTTCAGTAAAGTACTTGTCGCCAATACCAAGCTTTGCTTTGTATTCATTCTCATACTTGTCTAGACTTATAGAGCTCCACATTCCTTCATTGCTAATTTCAGGCAATTCTTCGGGAGTGTCTGGCAAAGTCTGTGTACCGTAAAGCATAGTTGAGATGAAGACTTTTTTTGAGCCATCAGTGCGTAAACCACTGCCAGCATAATTGTCCCATATAATCGAAAGCTTCGTGCCTGTCTCTTCATTCTTCTTGACATCTTCAGGCTCAGTGTCATACTTGCAAGAAGCCAGCATAACGCTTGCAGCAAATATCATTGCAGCAAGAACCTTCATTCCAACTCCAATCTTCTTCATCTAAAATCTCCTTCATTGTTTTAGCAATCTATAATTGCAATATAATCATTGCTTGTAAGAAGTTCAAAAACACTAAACAAAAGAATATTTGCCTTCATCACTGCTGTACTTCACAATTGCTACTTTTGGAATGTAGCCATCTTTATAGACTAGATACATGCCTGCTGTGTTTGGCAAAGTGCTTGCATTGCTGACTACTGTAGCTTGGCTACTTAAATCAACATAATTAGCAACTATGCTTGTGCTGTTCTGATCTAGTATTTTGCCAGTGCTGTCTACTTTTATGACTGGCAAGACAGCGTTCACAGTTATTATGCCAGAAGTCGTGTTTGTTGCTATGTCTACATTTGTGCCAACTTTGATTGTCCAGCTGCTTCTAGAAGTTCCGTTTATAGTTATTGCGGGTGCAGTTGTGCTCACAGCGGTTATCAGTCCTTGCTTGCTGTAAGATATGACTGGAATCTGCACACTGTTTCCGACACTTCCATTGCTAGAAAATGTGCTTACAGCGTCTACTTTTTTGTCCAGTAATAAAACCTTGGCTGAAGTGGACAACGGCACAGAACCAGGCTTGTACCTGAAAACCCCTTTCTTTCTCATTCCTTTATTTCCGTATATTTTTCTCTATTGAAAAAATTAGTTATAGCCAAACTCTTTTGTCTGCAAGTTCTTTTGCCACCAGTATTCTCGACTAACTACAAATTTCTTATCAATCTTTGAATTAAATATTTCAAGAATTGAAAATCTGAAATTGTTTTCCACATAGTCAAAGCCATTAATTTCAACCAATTCTTTCAGTTTTTTATTTTCTCCATGCCCATTATTCAGATAGTCTTTCCAGCGCTGAAGAATCCTTTTGTCTCCTGTCGCACTGCCTACATACATTTTTCCTGTTTTCGAATCTGTAATCAGATAAACCCCTTGCTGATTTTTTTAGAGCGGTTTTCCACTCTGGTGTTTCTATAAGTCTTTTCAACTCTTTAAAACTCACATTTACGTCCTCATATCCGGGGAATTCATTGTCATCATAAACATCAGGAAGAATTTTATAAACATGAAAATCGTTTATGTATTTTTCAGCTTTTATAACTCCAGCCTCAAAAGTATGGTCATATTTCAAAATCATACGTCCAAAATATTTTTTAAACTTTCCAATCTCCTCATATTCATATCCAACCGCTCCTTTTTTAGAATCTTTTATCTCAAGTTCTTTTAAAACAGTTCCAATATGAAATAAAAGCCATAAATCACTGCTTCCATTTATTTTTATAAGAGCAATGGTTCGCATACCTACACTGTAGATGTTTTTCATAGTCTTAAAATAATGCCCATCAAGTAGTTTCTGAATTGCTCCATTCTTGAACAATTCAAGAGGATTCCATCCCTCTCCAGAAGGCATATTCAGCCTAATTTTTGTATTCTGCAAGTCAGCAGCAGAAAGCCTGAGAATATCATTCAAAAGAATTGGCTCCATTTCTTTTCCTCCAAACCCTTGGTTTTATTACTCCGCCGACGGCGTTTTTTTTGACATAAAAGAGAGCTTTTTCGATGGGAAATGTCCGCAATGCGAATTGCAAAAAAAAATAAAGTTAAACGCAAAAAGGACACTCGCCGCAGTTCTGTTTGCGACATGCGTCCTTCTTTTAAAGATATATTTCCGTTATTTTTTAAGAGAAGACAATTATAGTGTTGTGTTGTGTTGTGTTGTGTTGTGTTGTGTTGTGTTGTGTTGTGTTGTGTTGTGCATTATCGCTCTCTTCGTTCCTTTGTCAAGTGTTCGCTCAAAAAATATCGAACTTTTCTTTTATGTTTTTATTTTATTGCACAAAATTCGGGTTGTCAAATAGCTTTTTATAAAAAATTATAATTCGGAAGCCGTTATAAATCTCAAGATAAAAAAAGAGGACAGCAAACGTGTCCTCTTAAAACAAGCAGGGGTTATCCTACCATCTGTAATGAGCGAAAGCCTTGTTGGCTTCAGCCATTTTATGCACATCTTCCTTCTTTTTGAACGCTGAACCTGTGTTGTTGAACGCATCGTACAATTCCGACGCCAAAGTATCAGCCATTCCGTGTCCAGAGCGAGAGCGCGCCGCGTTTATAATCCAGCGCATCGCCAACGCTTCGCGACGAGTTTCGCGGATTTCCATCGGAACCTGATATGTCGCTCCGCCAACACGGCGAGATTTTACTTCAACAACCGGCTTTACATTGTCGATAGCCTTCAAGAACACTTCAAGAGGATCTTTATCAGCCTTCGCCTTAAGCTTGTCCATCGCTTCGTAAATAATCTCTGTGCATACAGATTTTTTTCCGTTGAGCATCATTCTGTTCACAAACTTTGAAACCACAACGCTGTTATATTTAACATCTGGCATGACCGGTCGGTCAACAGACTTCTTGTGTCGTCCCATCTTGTTCCTCCGTTATTAAGCCTTAGGTCTCTTTGCGCCGTATTTAGAACGACCGCGTTTTCGGTCTTCAACGCCAAGAGCATCTTTTGTTCCACGGATGATATGATAGCGAACACCAGGAAGGTCTTTTACACGACCGCCACGGATTAAAACTACAGAGTGTTCCTGAAGATTGTGTCCGATTCCAGGAATGTATGCAGTCACTTCAATACCATTTGACAAACGAACACGGGCAACTTTACGAAGAGCCGAATTCGGTTTTTTTGGGGTTACAGTCATTACACGGGTGCAGACACCACGTTTCTGCGGACAAGACTCAAGTGCGGGAGACTTGGTTCTGTTTGCCACTGACTTTCGTCCCTGACGAATCAATTGATTTATTGTAGGCATCGCCTATTCTCCTAATTTATTCCGGTCAGCACCCCGGAAGATTTTGCATAAGAAAAACCTATCCTAGCAAAACGCTTATAATGATAGGTTTTTCGATTTTAATAAATTCAGAAAAGGAATTCAAGGGAATTGACAATGAATTTTAGGTCTTCAGCACAAAAACTTTTTATACCCAATTGTTATGTGGCAATATGATAAAAATAAAAAAATCACCACACGGATTCGATTTTGCTAACGCAAAATCCGTAAAAAACAAACGTTAATATATCTCAAAATATAAAATTTTCTTAAATCCGTGTGTCAAGTATTTTTTCATGCTGAAGACATGCAATGACTTTACTGAAATAATCAGAACATATGCAAATATTCGTCAAAGACAATAGACTTCAGCCTTAAAATTTTATTCTACCTTTATTTTATCAATAGAAAATTCCCTAACCACAAGAACTGGGCATGCAGTAGATTTTGCATAAACATGGTTATAAAAACTACTACCTGAAACCTTTGTAAATAACCATGCACTAGAAGCACCTTTATCTTTATAACTCAAATCATTATTTATGCATTGAGATGAACTCCAGCAGTTAGATAAAGTAGAAAAATCAGCCGAACATTTTTCCAAAGATTTTTTAACAACATAAGCTTTTTTAAAACCGGAAGGCAGTTCAGGATTTTTTTCTTCGTAATCAAGATATTCGAGAATTTCTCTAATTGAAGGAATATACCAGCCTTCTAGCAACTCATTTGTAAAACCTTGGTCTTTGCCATAATTCAATGCATAATTAAATGCTGGATAATATGTTTCCGGCAAATCTGTACTGACAGAATCATCCTCTGAACGGATATAGTCCCAAGCATAGCTTCCGTCATATTCATAATCTGCAGCAGAATCTGTACTTAATAATTGGGAAGAACTTCCTGTTGCAGCTGTCTGAATTCCTGAAAACAGAGTTTCATAGCCATTGCTTTCTTTTATTGTCCATTTCAGAGGCTCGGATTTTTTCAACCCAAGTCCTATGCCGACAGAGCCTCCGTATTTCAAGCCAGCAATTACAGAAACCGGCGGATTATCGTCATCGACTCTATAATTAGAAACATCTGTAGAAGAAATTCTCGCCCCATCTTTTAGAATAATATCTCCAATAGAGAACAAATTATCGCTGGAAACACATTTTAGAGTCGCGGTTGAACTTATGGAATCTTCTTCTCCATAGCCTTCTTCTATCTCTATCGTTACTGTCACATCAGTATCCTGCATCGTGTTTGGCGCATTTGCATAAATAATCACTTCGTTTTCACTTACAATTTTCACCATATCAGATTCATTGTATTGTTTTATATCCAGACCAGACAGGGAATATTTCATCCATCGCTTCCCGATATTTTTTCCTTTAACTTTCACAGGAATCGCATAACTTCCATTATAGTCTTCCGAAATGACAGGAATCTCTATTGAATCAATTTCAAATCCTTCGCTATTATCTTTTATATCATCGGCAGAAGCATATCTATGTTCAAATTTTTCAGATTCTCTTGTAAAAGACTTTGTTTCCAAAGTGAAAGCATCTTCCAAAGAGTAAGACAGCACAACCTTGTAATAACCTTTTTCGGCAGGAAGAGACATTTCAATTGTGCCTTTTATTTCAGAAGCATATTCTGAAGGAAATTGCATTTCGTATTCTGGAAATTCGTTTCCGTTTTCATCAAAGAGTTTTAGAACTCCATCCATAAAATCCAAAGAACTTTCTCCGTCAAAACACTGAACTTCAACTACAGCCTTATTGAGCGCCTCTTTTTTCTCGACTTCTGGCAGATTATCCAAAGATTTTTCGGAGGCAGAAACTGTTATATATGGAAATCCATCAAATATCTGTAACTTATGACTGTAAATTTCATAACTCTTATCATAACGACTGATTCCTATCACAAAAAAATCATAATTGTTCCCATACTCAGATTTACCTAGTTCGCCATAAGTACTATCCTTCCATACATCCATCAAATCAACAATTACTGTCGCAGTTTTTCTATCCTCGCTGATATTAATATTCGATTTTTTGCTTTCTATGAGCTGTTTATAATCCGGTATAACAGCACTATTATTAGCTCTTCTAAGTAAATACAAAAAGAAATTATAAGTACCATCTTTTTCCTGCAAGAGATTTTCGCCACTTACTGTGATTGTCACGTCTTTCTTTTGAGAAGAATAAATATATTGCTTGTCAACGTTCACATATTTTATCTCTGCCACACCAGCCAATGATATCAATATGTTTTTTGATACAGATTCTATCGGGTCAGAACAATCTGTATCTAACAAATCATAAAGCACAAGCCTTAATTTCCATTTACTTCCATCGTATTCCTTGCCATAAACACCATCAATATAAGTACTTACAAGAAAATGAGTGCCGAGTATTGTCATCGGTTCTTTCCCAGCCACTTCAGTTTTGTCATTCTCATAATACAAAATCAGTTTATGAGTTTCTGCTGAAACAAATTCACCATCATACGAAACATGAATCCGGCCTGTTCCTGGATTCCAACTTGCAGAAAGAGATTTTAAATATTTATTATTTTCGCCGCCACTTTCATCTCCTTCAGAAGATTCTCCCGACTCTCCACCTGTTGCACCAGGCTCTTCCGTTTCGCCTGAATCATCGGAAAAAATTTCTTTTGGAGAAACCTTTATCGTCATTGTCGATGTCTTTGTTGTTTTTCCATAAAAAACTGAAACTTGCACTAATACTGATTTAGTCTCTTTTGTTGAATTTTTCCCTGTCAGCATCACAGACCCATCATTCAAATCTTTTAGAGAAACATAATCATTTCCGCTTAAAATTTTCCATTCATAATATACATTTTGTTCCTCAGAAAAAAATCCATCTGAAAAATTCGTACTAGCTGTAAGATAAATGTACTCCTCAGAACCCACTGCGTTTTCACCTTCAATCGAAACATAAACAAGCTCTGCTTCTGGCTCCGATGGAGATTCCGACTCTACATCGCATCCTGAAAAGCAGAACACGAACGCAATAAACGACATCATCAGCGTCAGCAGACGAAAATTCTTTTTCATAAAAATCCTCCAAAGTAAAATGCAAGGAAAACGAAAAACAGGCGATAAGTTTGGTCGCGTATATTCGGTTTTCCTTGTTTTTTGATTTTTTATTTTCTCAAGGCAACAAAATCTTTTTCTGCTCCTTGAGATTTTCTTTTTCAAAAGTATTCCTTTCCGAACATCCAAAGATATTTGTCGATTTCAGCAAGAGTGAATTCTTTCAATCCGAAATGATTTCGGAAATCTTCATAAACCTTGCAGTAAATTGAGTAGTCTTTTAAATCCTTGTTTTTGAATTTTACATCTGTGAAAGGCTTCTGTTTTTTGCAATAGCAGAGAACTTTGCAGACTTTGCTGTCAAAAATCGGAAATTTTTCCGGCTGATGCTTTGCGCAGTATTTTGTCGCAAATGAATAGAAAAACTTGCTTTTTCCGCCCAGAACATTTTTCGCGATTTCATGAATCAAAGACAAATCGCCCTTTTCAAGTCTTTCATCGATTTTCAGTTCGCAGATATGTCTTGCAACCGCATAAGTTCCGAAAATGTTCGTTGAATAAAAATCATTGAGTAAAGAAACTTTCAAAAGAATTTCTTCAATGTCTGTGTTTTCTGGGCAAGATTTGAAAATATTTTCTATGATATTTTCTTGGATTTTATAATGTTTATATTCAGAATCGTCATATTTACTTAACTTCTCATAAGCAGACAAATATTTTTTACATTCCTCTTTTGACGGAATCAGATTTTTTTTCATCAGCAAAATCTCCTGCATCTTTATATCAAAAATTATATAACCTTATATCAAAATTAGCAATAAAATTTATATAAAATTATATCTACCTTGATATATTAGTTATGAATTTAGAAAAAACAGTTATCGACAATATAAAGCGAATCAGGAAGGAAAAAGGAATCACACAGGAACAACTGGCGGAATCCTGCAATACAGCAACAAGTTATATAGGACTTATGGAGATTTATAGAAATATTCCGAAGCTTTCTACAATCGAACGAATCGCAGCCGCTCTTGATGTTGAGCCACAAGTTCTTTTTCAAAAA
This sequence comes from uncultured Treponema sp., assembly GCA_964606655.1. Lineage (GTDB taxonomy): Bacteria > Spirochaetota > Spirochaetia > Treponematales > Treponemataceae > Treponema_D. The sequence continues at coordinate 10,277 of CAZSHF010000050.1, read as the reverse complement.
ACAGAACCAAATTCTGACAACGAAAAAAAGATAGAAACGATAAAAAACAATGTAATCAATGCGATCGAAAAAGAACTTTATCGTTCACTAAGAGAAAATATTTTTTAACGAGTTTACAAAAACAAAATTTCAATATAACTGGCAGTCAAAATTTTTAAAAGCGAAAAACCGCAGGACACAATTTTATGTCCTGCGGTTTTTCTTGTTTTCAGTTTTTTAATTCACTTAGCGATGAAGATTTTTCAAAAACTAATGCAAGGATAAAATCAGTCCTGCTCTTCACTTTCAAAAATCGGCTCATCTATCCGGTTCTGTTCCATTTCATGCTCAAGCCTGCGACGCTCAAGAATTTCGTTCATCTGAATATCAAGATCCCTGTCGCTTCCGTCGAAAAGTTTGACATTCTTGTAGTTTTTAATGCCAGTTCCCGCCGGAATAATATGTCCGATTGCGACATTCTCTTTGATTCCGTGAAGTCCATCTGTTTCGCCTTTGATTGCGGCATTTGTAAGAACCCGGGTTGTTTCCTGAAACGAAGCGGCCGAAATAAATGAATCGACATTCAATGCGGCTTTTGTGATTCCCTGGAACATCGGACGGGCAATTGCCGGCTGTCCGCCTTCTGCAATAACTCTTCGGTTCTCTTCGTGGAACTTGTACTTGTCAACCTGCTGACCGTAGATGAATTTTGTGTCGCCAACAAGCCGGATTTCCACTTTTCTAAGCATCTGGCGGACAATCACACCGATATGCTTGTCATTGATAGAAACGCCCTGCGCGCGGTAAACCGCCTGAATCTCGTCCATAAGATAATTCTGAAGAGCATTCTCACCAAGAATCGCAAGAATATCGCTTGGATTCGGAGCGCCGTCGCAAAGCTGTTCGCCTGCCTCGACTTTGTCTCCGTCGCGGACAAGCATGTGTTTTGTCGTCGGAACAAGATGCTCCTGGATTTCGCCGAACTCATCTTCAATCAGAATCTTTCGTTTTGCCTTTGTGATTCCGTCGAATTTGACTGTTCCTGAAATCTTTGCAAGAACACACGGAGCCTTCGGTTTTCTCGCCTCGAACAATTCTGTAACCCGAGGAATTCCTCCGGTAATATCGTTTGTCTTCGCAGCCTCTTTCGGCATTTTGGCAAGCGTGTCGCCAGCCTTGATCTGCTGTTTGTCTTCAGCCTGGAGAACCGCGCCGGCAGGAAGATAATAGCTTCCCTGTTCGTTTCCGGCTTCATCAGTTATGAGAATTCTAGGCTGCTTTATATCAAGATGCAGATCCGTGATAGTCCGTTCGATTTTTCCTGTCTGCAAGTCAGTCTTTTCGGCAAGTGTTGAGCCGACAATAACATCCTCAAAGTGAACATAACCGTCGCTTTCTGCGATAATCGGGTCAGAATACTGATCGAAAGTTCCGATTGCCTTTCCGGCTTCGATTACATCGCCTGCTTTTACATGAATGTTAGAGCCGTTCGAAATCTCGACTTTGATTTTCTTGCTTGTAAGATAGAGAACTCCGTCTTTGATGACAACCTTTCCCGACGCTTTTGCTGTAACTTGTTTTCCGCCGCGGACAAACAAAGCTGAATCCTTAAGAAGACTTACTCCGTCCTCGACTTTCAGTTCGTCGCTGTCTTTCAGCTTGATTGAATCAAGAATTCTGATGACTTTCATAGAACCTTTTCGGGTGAAAAGCCAAGAGCCGTCCTTCATCTCGACATGAGTTCCGCTTACATCATTGATGATTGCAGGGAAATTCAGGACAATTCTGTTGTCTTCCGTCGCCTTGTCCGCAGTTCCGCCCGAATGGAATGTCCGAAGAGTAAGCTGAGTTCCAGGCTGACCGATTGACTGAGCCGCGATGATTCCGACAGCCTCGCCGATTTCAACAATCTTGTTTCGGGCAAGGTTCTGTCCGTAACATTTTATGCAAACCCCGTGCTGCGCCTCGCAAGTAAGAACTGTTCTAAGCTTTACTTTTTCAACTCCGGCATCTTCGATTTGTTTTGCAAGCTTTTCGTCAATATAAGAGTTCACATCGCAAATCATCTCGTTTGTAATCGGATGGACAACTTCCTCAATCGTATAATGACCGACAATCCGTTCTGAAAGCGGAACTTTGATTTCGTCGCCTTCTTTGATTGCAGAATAGTCGATTCCGTTGATTGTTCCGCAGTCCTCTTCGTTTACAACAACATCCTGAGCGACATCGACAAGCCTTCGTGTCATATAACCTGCGTCCGCAGTTTTCAAGGCTGTATCGGAAAGACCTTTTCTAGCACCGTTTGTAGAAATAAAGTACTCGATAACGGAAAGTCCTTCCTTGAAGTTCGACTTGATTGGAAGCTCAATGATTTCTCCAGAAGGTTTTGCCATCAAGCCTCGCATAGCGGCAAGCTGGGAAATCTGTTTTTTAGAACCTCGCGCGCCGGAAGTCGCCATCATGTAAATCGTGTTGAATCCGTCCTTGTCTTTGGCAAGATTGTCCATCATGATTTTTGTAAGCTCATCGTTAGTTCTTGACCAAATATCGCAAACCCGGTTGTAACGCTCATCGGCAGTGATAACACCTTGCGAGTATTCATTCACGATTTTCGCGACTTCCTGATTCGCCTTTCCGACCATATCTTTTTTCTCCGGCGGAACCAGAATATCGTTCATGGAGATTGTCGCGCCGAAGAATGTTGCGTTTTTGTATCCGACAGATTTGACCGCATCAAGCATCTGGATTGTAAGCCAAGGACCTTTGTCATGATAGACAAATTCAATCATTGACTTCAAAGCCTTGTCGCCCATCTGTCTGTTTATGAAATCAACGCCGTCAGGCATCGCCTCGTTGAATTTCAATGTTCCGGCGGTTGTCTCAATCATTTCGCCAGCCTTGAACGCTTTTTTGTCCCAGGCGTAATTGATTCCGTCAAAACTGTCTTTCGGAGCAGGAACTTTTACAAGAGCCTGCCACTCGATTGAACCTGCCTCGGCGGCGAGCAAAGCCTCTTCAGGAGAACAGAAACGTTTTCCAGTTCCCTTTGCGTTCGGTTTTATGGAAGTCATATAGTAAATTCCAAGAACCATATCCTGAGAAGGAGCGACAATTGTGTTTCCGTTCGCAGGGTCAAGAAGATTCCGCGCGGAAAGCATCAAAGTCCAGCATTCCATCTGAGCGGCTTGCGTCAAAGGAACATGAATCGCCATCTGGTCGCCGTCAAAGTCAGCGTTGAATGATTTACAGGCAAGCGGATGAAGTTTAAGCGCTTTTCCCTCAACAAGAACTGGCTCAAAAGCCAGAATTCCAAGCCTGTGGAGCGTAGGCGCTCGGTTCAGCATGACAGGATGCTCGCGGACAACTTCATCAAGGATGCCGAAAACCTCCGGCGCTTCCTGCTCAACAAGAAGCTTTGCCTTTTTGATATTGAACACGATGTCTTTGTCGACAAGTTTTTTCATTATGAACGGCTTGAAAAGCTCAAGAGCCATTTTTGTCGGAAGTCCGCACTGCCAGAGTTTAAGCTCAGGACCGACAACGATTACAGAACGGCCGGAATAGTCAACTCGCTTTCCAAGAAGATTCTGTCGGAACCGTCCCTGCTTTCCTTTCAGCATATCTGAAATTGATTTCAAAGGCCTGTTCGACGCGCCTTTTACAACTCGTTTTCGTTTTGAATTGTCGAACAACGCGTCAACTGCTTCCTGAAGCATTCGTTTTTCGTTCCGGATGATGATGTCAGGAGCGTAAAGAGCCTGAAGCCTTTTAAGGCGGTTGTTCCTGTTTATTACTCGGCGGTACAAATCGTTCAGGTCAGAAGTCGCAAATCGTCCACCGTCAAGCTGAACCATCGGGCGAAGCTCAGGCGGAATTACAGGAATCACATCCAGAATCATCCAGGACGCTTTGTTTCCAGAAGAACGGAAGTTTTCAACGATTTCAATTCTCTTTAAAAGACGCTTGTCGCTTTTCGCTCCTTTTTCAATCATCTTGGCGCGCAGTTCAGTCGCCAAAGCATCCAGATCTGTCTGGTCAAGAAGAGTTTTTATCGCTTCCGCTCCCATGTCAGCAGAGAAAGTCTCGCCGTATCGTTCGCGCATTTCAATGTATTCATCTTCTGTAAGAAGCTGCTTCTGTTTAAGCTCAGTGTCGCCCGGATCGATTACGATATATTTTTCGTAATAAAGAACAGAGCGGAGCGCGGCAACCTGCAAATCAAGAAGAAGACCCATTCGGCTTGGAACAGAACGGTAATACCAGATGTGGCTTACAGGAGCCGCAAGTTCAATGTGTCCTGTTCGTTCGCGCCGAACCTTGAAATGAGTAACCTCAACTCCGCAACGGTCGCATATAACGCCCTTGTAGCGGATTGATTTGAACTTTCCGCAGCAACATTCCCACTCTTTAGTTGTGCCGAAAATCTTTTCACAGAAAAGACCGTCTTTCTCCGGCCGGAGAGTTCGGTAGTTTATAGTTTCCGGCTTTTTCACTTCGCCGTAAGACCAAGCACGAATTCTTTCCGGTGAAGCAAGTTTTATTTTAAGACTAGAAAAATCCTGAATATCACGCATTAGCATTCTCCTTATCGAAACCTGATGCTTCTTTGTCGATTAATTCCTGATCGCGTTCTGTAAGCGCAATCTGCTTTCCTTTATCATCGTAAATTGTAAAGTCAAGTCCCAGTCCGCGAAGCTCCTGAACCATTACGTTGAACGCCTCTGGAACTCCGACAGGAGAAGTAGGATCGCCTTTTACAATCGATTCGTAAATCTTTGCCCGTCCGTTCATGTCGTCAGACTTGATTGTCATCATTTCCTGAAGAGTGTTCGCCGCGCCGTACGCCTCAAGCGCCCAGACTTCCATTTCCCCAAGTCGCTGTCCGCCGAACTGCGCTTTTCCTCCAAGCGGCTGCTGAGTAACAAGCGAATAAGGGCCAGTAGAACGAGCGTGCATTTTGTCGTCAACCAAGTGATGAAGCTTCATAAAGTAAATGACTCCGACAAAAATCGGATTCACAAACGGCTCGCCTGTCTGTCCTGAGCGGACAATCTGTTTCGCGTCGCTTGCAAGTCCTGCCTCGGCAAGTTTCGCCGCAATCTGTTCCTGTGAAGGCGACTGGAATACAGGCGACTCGAAGAACTGGTTCAGGTAACGACCCGCGACTCCAAGCTCCGATTCCATAATCTGACCGATGTTCATTCGTGAAGGAACACCAAGCGGATTCAGACAGACATCAAGCGGAGTTCCGTCTTCAAGATAAGGCATATCTTCCGGCGGAAGAATTCTGGCGACAACACCTTTGTTTCCGTGCCGTCCAGCCATTTTGTCACCTTCGCGGAGCTTTCGTTTGTTCGCGATGATAACTTTTACAACTTCAGTAACTCCAGGGCTCAGCTGCTCGTCGCCTTCCATTCGGTTCATCCGCTGGACATCGATTACAATTCCTTCAACGCCGTGCGGAACGTGCAAAGACGAGTCGCGGACTTCTTTCGCTTTTTCACCGAAAATCGAGTTCAAAAGCTTGAATTCAGGAGTTGTCTCTGTCTCGCTCTTTGGAGTTACTTTTCCGACAAGAATATCGCCTGAACGGACTTTCGCGCCGATTCTGATGATTCCTTCCGAGTCAAGATTATCCAAAGCCTTTTCGTTGGTGTTCGGAATATCGCGAGTGATTCGCTCATAGCCGAGTTTTGTCTCGCGGACTTCAGTCTGGAATTCCTTGATATGGATTGTCGTGTACATATCTTCACGAACAACCCGCTGAGAAATCAAGACAGCGTCCTCGTAGTTGTAGCCGTTCCACGGAACGAATCCGACAAGAATGTTTCTTCCAAGCGCAAGTTCTCCGTTGAATGTCGCAGGTCCGTCAGCAATCACATCGCCGGCTTTAACGTGCTGTCCGACTTCAACTGTCGGCCTGTTGTGACTCCAGGTATCGTTGTTTGTCCGCTGATACTTCAAGAGCTTGTACTCTTTTTCCTTTCCTTCAAATTCAGGATTTGTGCATTTTATCTTGATAAGTTCGCTTGAAACGTAAGTCACATCTCCTTCGTATTTCGCTTTCACAAGAACGCCTGAATCGTAAGCCGTTTTCTTCTCCATTCCGGTTCCGACATAAGGCGGCTCAGGGAACAGAAGAGGAACTGCCTGACGCTGCATGTTACAGCCCATAAGCGCGCGGTTCGCGTCATCGTGCTCAAGGAACGGAATCAAGGATGCGGAAACCGAAATTACCTGACGCGGAGAAACATCGATGTACTGAATATCTTTTACATTTCGGGTTGTGTAATCGCCGCGGTGACGGCAGGAAATCATTTCTGCCGGGAAAGAACCGTCTTCTTTGATTCCTTCAACAAGCTGTCCTACGATGTATTTGTCTTCGTCCATCGCAGAAAGATATTCAACTTCGTCAGTCGCTTTTCCGTTCACAACTTTTCTGTACGGCGCTTCCAGAAAACCGTATTCATTGATTTTTGTGTACATCGCAAGAGAAACAATCAGTCCGATGTTCGGGCCTTCCGGGGTTTCGATAGGACACATTCGTCCGTAATGAGTGTAATGGACATCTCGGACTTCAAATCCGGCTCGGTCGCGTGAAAGTCCTCCAGGACCAAGAGCGTTGAGTCGCCTTTTGTGTGTAAGTTCAGAAAGCGGATTTACCTGATCCATGAACTGGGAAAGCTGAGAAGAACCGTAGAACTCTCGGATTGCAGCGACAATCGGTTTGATAGAAATAAGCTCCTGAGGCTTCATCGTCTCGGTTTCTTTCAAACCCATCCGCTCTTTTACAATGCGCTCCATTCGGCTGAACGCGGTTTTCAGCTGATTTGTAAGAAGCTCGCCGACACAACGGATTCGTCTGTTTCCTAAATGGTCAATATCGTCAATCTGTTCTTCGCCGATGTAGACTTTGATAAGAATTTTCATCGTGTTGATGATGTCCTCAGGAATCAAAGTGAAACTTTCGACATTGTCTTTGTACTCGAATTTCTTGTTGAGTTTATAACGACCGACTCTGCCTAAATCGTACCGCCGTTCGCTGTAGAACATTGACTTCAAATCTTTTTCCGCAGCGTCGACTGTAATCGGCTCGCCAGGCATCAGAATCGCATAGACAGCGGCAAGAGCGTCTTCTTTTGTAGGCTCCATGTCGACAGAACCTTCTTTTACAAAACGGACTTCCTCACGGTCAAAGCAGTTTATGATAATCTGCGAATCAAGAGAGTCGTTTTTCTCTTCCTTGTCGTTAGGATTTTTCTTTGTGGAGAATTTTATTACTTCGATTTCTTTTATGCTGTTCGCGACAAGCTCATCGATGTCGTGCGGATGAAGACGGATTCCTGCATTAAACAAGCGTTTTTCTTCTCCGTTCTCATCTTTTGCGATTATCGCAGTCGCAAGAACCTTGTCAACTAAAGCCTCTCGCGATTCAATCGAATCGATGACTTCAAGTTTTTCTGTTGAATAGAAGCAGCGGATGATTTCCTCGCGAGTGTTGTAACCCAAAGCGCGAAGGAATATAGTTCCAAGAATTTTCTTTTTGCGGTCGATTTTCGCAAAAATAAGTTCCTTTTTCTGGTCAATTTCAAATTCAAGCCAGGAACCGCGGTACGGAATGATTCGGCTGGAATAAACGCCTTTGTCATGCTGGAAAATGACTCCAGGCGAACGGTGAATCTGCGAGACAACAACCCGCTCCGCGCCGTTTATGATAAAAGTTCCGCGTTCTGTCATAAGAGGAATGTCGCCCATGTAAATATCCTTCTGCAGAATCGCTCCAGTCTGAAGGAAATTCAAATCGATGCGGGCTTTCAAAGGCACTGCATAAGTCAAGCCTTTCTGTCTGCATTCCAATTCGGAATATTTTATGTTTGGATAGTCGAGTTCGTAGTATTCAAACTCAAGCGACATATCGCCGTTAGGACTTTCAATCGGGAATGTGGAAGTGAAAACTTCCTGCAAGCCCTGATTCAGCAACGGCTCACCTTTCTTGATTCGTTCCGCCTGCAAAAAGCTTTCGAATGAAGAAGTCTGGATTCCAATCAGATTCGGCACATCCATAAAGTTCTGGATATTTTTGCCGATATACTGACGGTTGATTGTTCGGGTCTTTGCGAACATCAGTTCCCCCTGTCATTGAGTTCAGTAGAAGCCGCTACATGCGAAACTCTGCACAGCACGGATTCCTCTGACTTGTCTTACGGGAAATAAGACATATTTTAGAATAAAAATTTTAAAGAACTAAAAAATAAAAGCAAAACTAAAAACTATTCTGCAATTTTCATATGATTTTTAAATGCAAAGTCGTTTTTGACGGCAAACAGCAAAAATTCAAGCCTTTCAAAAACCACAAAAACTTCGGAGAGAAAATCCCCGAAGTTTTTGATTTTATTATCCGGTTTTATCAGGACAGCTTATTTCTTTGAAGCCTTTCCGCCGGCTTCTGTAATCTTAGCGATGATAGAATCAGCATCAGCCTTGCTTACGCCCTCTTTAAGAGTTTTTGGAGCGCCTTCAACAAGTGCCTTTGACTCACCAAGTCCAAGACCTGTGATTTCGCGGACTGCTTTGATGACATTGATTTTCTTTGCCGCATCAAAACTGTCAAGAGTTACAGTGAATTCAGTCTGTTCTTCCGCCGCTGGAGCCGCTCCTGCCGCCGGACCTGCCGCAACAGCAACTGCCGCTGTCACACCGAATTTCTCTTCCATTGCTTTTACAAGTTCTGAACATTCAAGAACTGTCATTCCTGAAATCGCATCAAGAATCTGATCTGTTGTTAATGCTGCCATATTGTCTTCCTCACAAATATGTAAATATTTTCCGCTCTTTTGAACGGCTGCAGTTTACAGTTCATACGAACCTTTCTGCAAATCTTACACGGACAGTCGACAGCTTTTGAAGCCTGACCGTGTTTACTGATTCAAAAATTGAATTAGTTTGCGGCTGGAGTCTCTTCAGCAGGTTTTTCCGCTGCCGGCTCGGCTTTTTCCGCCTCAGCCGCAGGAGCGGCCTGTTCAGCCTTTGCTTCTTCAGCAGCAGGAGCAGGAGTCTCCGCCTTTGTTTCAGGCGCATTTCCGCCTTCCGCTTCTTTCTTTTCTGCATACGCTTTGATTGTCGCAGCCAACTGACGAGCAGGTCCGTTGATTGCAGACATAAGCATTGCGATAAGCTCTTTCTTTCCAGGAACTTTCGAGTAAGCCTCGATTTTTTCCGCGTCGAAGATTTCTTTTCCTACGCAAGCGCCTTTTACAGAAAGAACAGGATTGTCTTTTGCGAAGTCGAAAAGAGTTTTCGCGATTACATTTGAATCCTCTTTTCCCATCGCAACAACTGTCGGACCTTTCAAAAGGTCAGCGACATTGTCGATATCCATTTCTTTGAATGCAATCCGCGCGAAATTGTTCTTCACAACTTTAAGAACAGCATCCTGTTCGCGAAGTTTTTTTCGGAGATTTGAAATCTGCTCGACAGTCATTCCCCGGTAATCAGCAAAAATAAAGTCGTTGTATTCAGCAAAAGTCTTTTTTGCCTCTTCGATAGCCGCTGTTTTTGCAGGTTTGAGATTTTTAGTCAAGATTGCCATAATTATTCAACCTCCTTCATAGCTACCCATACGCCAGGACCCATTGTGGAACTGAGCGATACAGACTGAATGAAAGCAGAAACAACACCGTTCGGAGCTTTTTTGCTGACTTCAGAGATAAGCGCGTTCACATTTTCCGCGACTTTTGCCGCGTCCATGGAACTTTTTCCTACAGCGATGTGAATCACGCCGCCTTTGTCAGCACGGTATTCTGTCCGACCCTTTTTAAGCTCGTTGATGGCTGTGACAATATCAGTTGTTACAGTTCCGGTTTTTGGGTTAGGCATAAGACCTTTTCGACCCAAAACCATACCAAGACGACCGACATCTTTCATCATATCAGGAGTTGCGACCGCGACATCAAAGTCAAGCCAGCCTCCCTTTACTTTTTCGATGTACTCGTCTGAACCCGCGTAAGACGCGCCTGCATCCAATGCTTCCTGAACGCGACCAGGCTGGCAGAACACCAAAACCTTTTTTTCGCCGCGGAACTGGTTAGGGAACACAAGAGTGTCTCTTACAGATGTGGATTTATCAAGTTTAAGAGAAATGTGGGCTTCAACTGTCTCGTCGAAGTTTGCAAGCTTCATGTCTTTAACCATGCTGCAAGCAGATGCCACATCATATTTTTTTGTCAAATCGTATTTTGCAGCGGATGCGCGATATTTCTTTCCATGTTTCATATTACTGCTCCACCTCTACGCCCATA
>CAZSHF010000049.1:0-18622 GCA_964606655.1 uncultured Treponema sp. | reverse complement strand
CGTCGCAGTTCGTGTATAGTATACTTGTATGTCAGAGAAGAAATTCACTGTTTTAGACATGATTGAACTGGACTTGCCGGGACATGACGCTCTTGAGCTGAAATGCATAGGCGGAAGACGCGGCTTGCCCAGCGAAATTTCTGTTCCTGATGTGAACCGGCCCGGGCTTGCGCTTTCAGGATTCTTCGACGCATTCGCTTACAAACGGGTTCAGATTTTCGGACGCGGAGAAGCGGCCTATCTTCAGAAACTCCACGAAGAAAACAAAATCGACACATTGAAAACTCTTTTCAGCTACAGAATTCCTTGCTGCGTGTTTTCAAACAGCCGCGAGCCTCCAGAGGAGTTCTTCCAGTTTGCGGAAGAAGCCTGCTGTCCTATTCTCCAGACTCCGCTGGACACGACAGATTTCACTTCAAGGCTCATCCGAGTTTTTTCAAACATATTCGCTCCAAGAAAAACAATCCACGGAGTCCTGGTTGAAGTCTACGGAATCGGAATTCTTCTTACAGGACATTCGGGTGTCGGAAAAAGCGAGACTGCGCTTGAACTTGTGGAACGGGGACACAGACTTGTCGCGGACGACATTGTAGAAACAAGATGCGTGAACGGAAACATGGTTTTAGGAAGAGGACCGAACGCGCTTATAAGCCACCACATGGAAATCCGCGGACTTGGAATAATAAATGTCTCGCAGCTTTACGGAGTCGGCGCAGTGCGCGACCAGAAAGAAATCCAGCTTGTTGTCCAACTTGAAGAATGGGACCAGAACAAAATCTACGACAGGCTTGGAGTCGACCAGAAATACATGGATATTCTCGGCGTGAAAATTCCTGCGATTGACATTCCTGTCCGCCCGGGACGAAACCTTCCTATCATTATCGAAGCGGCAAGCATGAACGAAAGGCTAAAACGGATGGGCTACAATTCCGCGCGCGAATTCAACCAGAATGTCCTTAAATGGATTGAGACAGGAGACATCCAGTCAACATACATGGGAAATGACGACAGTTACTGATGAAGTGAAAGTCAAAAACATATTCTCAAATACTTTTGTAAAAGGAACTTTTTATGATTGAAAAACTGATTACAGTAAAGAACCGGGCGGGAATTCATGCAAGACCGGCGGCGATTATCGCGCAGACATCAAACAAATTCGCCTGCGAGATTTCTCTTTCAAGAGATGACACAACTGTAAACGCAAAATCGATTATGGGTGTCATAACAATGGCTGCCGGCTACAACACAGTCCTCACTTTGAGGACAGAAGGAAGCGACGAAAAAGAAGCGGCAGAAGCAATCGAAGCCCTGTTTGAATCAAAATTCGAGGAGGAATAAATGAGGGAAATAACTGACAGACAAAAGGAAGTCCTGACTTTCATCGCAAATTTCACTGAGGAAAATGTCTATCCTCCGACTGTCCGCGAGATTGGAGAACATTTTGAAATTTCACTTCGCGCAGTCCAAGACCACATCGCGGCTCTTCAGAAAAAAGGCTATCTTTCAACAGAACAGAAACGCTCACGCTCGATAAAAGTAATCAAAGACGAGCGCGACAAGCTTCCTAAAGTTTTTGTGGACAAAGTTCCTGTTCTGGGAACAGTCGCCGCAGGAAAGCCTTTGCTCAGCGAAGAGAACCTTGACGGCTACATAAACCTGACAGAACCTTTTATCCGCCCGGGAAAAAGCTATTTCGCGCTCAGAGTACGCGGCTCAAGCATGATAAACGCAGGAATCCTTGAAGGCGACCTTGCAGTAATCGAACAGACTTCAATCGCTGTCGACGGACAGATTGTTGTCGCCGTTCTGGATGACGCGATAACTTTAAAACGGTATTACAAAGAATCGAGCAGAATAAGGCTTCAGCCGGAAAATCCCGCGTTCCAGGCGATTTACACGCAAGATGTAAGAATTGTCGGCGTTCTTTCGAACATCGTCCGGACTTACTAGAATATTCTTTCCGGAACTTGCCGAACAGAAAGGCGGATTTTACAAATGTGTCCAGTTTATCTTTACACAGGACCTGAAGCAGGCGAAAAAAACGATGCTGTCCAGAACATAAAAAACTCGCTCAAGAAAAAATACGGGCAGACGGAGGAACATCTTTTCTACGCGTCCGAATCGCCGCCCAGGGAATATCTTGCGATTCTCCAGAACGAAAACCTTTTTTCCGACGCGACTTGCGTTCTTGTGAAAAACGCCGAATCAATCAAAAAAGCGGACGAAATAGAGCTTCTTGCGGAATGGATTTCATCGGCAAAATCAGAATCAAATATCCTGATTCTTGTGTCCGACGAGTATTCTGTAAACGCAAAGCTGGACAAAGCGATTCCGCCTGCAAACAAAAAAATCTTCTGGGAACTTTCAGAAAGTCGCCGCGCGGACTGGATAAGAAGTTATTTTTCAAAAAACAACTTTACAATCGACGAAGACGCTGTGAACGCGATTCTTGAAATGTTTGAAAGCAACACAGAAACCCTGAAAAACGAATGCCGCAGATTCATCGTTCTTTTTGAGAAAGGACACAACATAACGACCGATGATGTCGATTCCGTTCTTTCAAGCAGCCGCGAGGAAAACGCGTTCACACTTTTTGACGCGATGAGCGACTTCACTTCTCTGCCGGAAGAAAAACTTGAACGCGCCCTGGAGATATTCCAGAGAATCAGGCTTTCAAAGGAAAACCAGCCTGTCCTGATTCTTGCAGGGCTTTCTTCGTGCTTCAGGAAACTTGTCGTTTACCACAGGCTTTTGCAAGACGGAATGACAGACGACTTCAATCTGAAGAAAAACGGATTTTCCAGCAAAAAGATGAAAAGCCAGTACGCAAGAGCCGCGAAAACATGGACACAAGGACAATGCCACGCCATTCTCGCTTCAATCGGGCAGACCGATATGAAAATCCGTTCCGGCGGCACTTTGCTTGAAGAAATTCATCTTCAGCAGCTGATTTATGAAATCGTCGTCAAAAAAGGAGCGACAAGCGCAGTCTACGAATCAGACTGAAAGATTTGAAATCATTCCGCCGAGCGTCTTTATCTCTTCGTCCGTCAGAGTGACGCCTTTTCCCATTTTCTGATGGTCAGGCGACCAGTTTCTTAAATCGAACTTCGCAGGCCGGCCGCCCCAGGAAACTTTGTTCAGCTCAAGTTTCCAGCCGCTTTTCGCTTCTGAAACAACACCGATCTGCTCGGTTATCTGAAATGAAAAATCTTCTGCCATAAAATCCTCTTTTTTTTCTGTTTATCACTTGGCTAGCAAATAAAATGAAAAGTCCGCAAATCAAAACCTTTCGTTCTGCACAGATTCAATTATCGCTCAAAACTTGCGAATTTGAAAGAAAATAAATTGAACCGCCACGGAAATCAGTTTTTAAGAGTATGTGGTCATTGAGGCTCTCGAAATGACCAAAATTCAAATAAAACTTGTTAAATTTGTGGTTTCGACAGGCTCAACCACCATAATTTTTGCAAAAACTGATTTCCGTGTGAACCGCAAATGTAAAGAAAATCGGCATTCAGGCTATTGTTCGCAAATAAAAATCGGCATTCGGGGTATCAAATTTGCAAAAGTCGGCATTTGGGGTAGAATAAACCTATGAAAAAACGCGCGATTATTTACACAGAGAATTTTGAACAGATTCAGCCGCTTGCCGAATTTCTTGTTTCCGACGACTGGGAAATACTTTCCGCAGGCGAAACCGCCGCTTATCTTGCCGCGAAAAACATTCCTGTCACTGTCGAAAAATCGCTTTTGCCTTCCGACAGGGAAAACGACAATTATTACAGGCTTCTTTCGCAGATTGAACAGAGCGGAAACGACTACAACAGGAACAGCGTTGAAAACATCGGAGCGATAAAACTTGTCTGCATAAATCTTTCGCCAAAATTCAAGCCTCTGTCAGACTTCCTTGAAGAATCCAGCTCGGAGAACTGCATAAATTTCAAGCACATTTCGCTGATCCGCTGCGCCGCGAAAAACTACAACAGCACGATTGTCCTTACAGACGCGGAGAATTATCAGGAGGCGATTATCCAGCTGAAAACCGACAGCGTGACAAAAGATTTCCGTCTTGAAATGGCGGGAAAAGCCTTGAATCTCTGCTCGGCCTACGATTCCGCGCTTTCGCTTTCAATCACAATGCAGAGACCTAAAATCGAGTTCCCTAAATATTTTATGATTCCTTACGAGAAAATTCTCAAGCTGAGCCACGGAAACAATCCCCACCAAAACGCTTATATTTATTCGGAAAACCTTTACAGCTCCGCCCTTGACGGAATGAAAAAAATCCAAGGGCTTGAGCTTGACCTGCCGATTGTGAAAAATTACTTCCTCGCATGGAATATCGTAAGCCTTTTCCTGCGGATTATAAAAAATCCGTTTGAAGTTGAAAGCCTTGACTGTTCAGGCTACAGCTACAGCACACAGTTCACGCCGGCGGCAGGAATGGTCTTTACAATCGGAATCAAAAACAACAATCCAATCGGAGCGTCGCTCGGCCCGAACGTAAGCCAGTCGATTGCAAAAACGTTCGCCTGCGCCCCGGACATTTTTGACGGAGCGACTTTAGGATGCAGCGCGGTGATCGACGAATCGGCTGCGATTTCTCTTTCAAAATCGAATTTAGTCTGCATAATCGCGCCTGACTTCACAAAAGAGGCAAGGCAAATTCTTGCGGAAAACCATTCAGTCCGTCTTATCGTCGCTTCAAAAGTATTCTCAGGCTTCCACGAGATAAGCTCTGTTGACGGCGGAATTCTGGTCCAGTCTCCTGACTATGAGCTTTTCAGAAAATGGCAGGTTGTGACACAAAAACGCCCGACGCAGGCACAGATTGATTCAATGGCATTCGGAACGATGGTGATTCTTGCGGCAAAATCGGATTCCGCGATTGTTGTGAATGATTTTTCAGCAATCGGAATTTCAGCCGGGCAGCCGAGCAGAAAACGCTCAATAATGCTTGCTCTTTACGACGCAGAAGAATGTCTTAAAAATGGACTAACATCAAGCGACACAAATGCCGAAATTCTAGTCAGCGACACTTCCATTCCTTTTGATGAAAAGATTGTGAAAGCGGCGGAACTTGGTGTAAAAGCGATAATCCAGACAGGCGGAACTTCAACAGACCAGGCCTTGATTGATTTCTGCAACGAACACGAAATTTCGATGGTTTTCACAGGAATGCGTCACCTCGCCTTTTAAAATTTTACTTAAACTTTACCAGAGGATTTTATGCTTTATTACCTTGGCGG
This sequence comes from uncultured Treponema sp., assembly GCA_964606655.1. Lineage (GTDB taxonomy): Bacteria > Spirochaetota > Spirochaetia > Treponematales > Treponemataceae > Treponema_D. Next base: position 13,370 of record CAZSHF010000049.1, on the reverse strand, counting down.
ATTTCTGCAGCAGTTCTGGGGACCTGCGCGGCTCTTGCAGTCTTACACAGTTTTAATCGCGCTCGCTCTCTACACAGCGTTTTTTGCCACTTACGCTCTTCTTCCGAAATTTTATGATTTTCTTCCGCACGACAGAGGACGCGAATTTACAATCAAGGAAAACGCGGAAGCCGCAAAAGGAAAACCGACAGGCTCAGGTTCAGTTTTCATAACAATCTATGCTTTAATCTGCATAATCTTTGTTCCGATGGGAATTCTTCAGGGCGGAATTCTGATTTTGACTTGGCTCACAATGCTCACAGGATTTCTTGACGACAGAAGCATCACAAGCTGGGGCGAATACAGAAAAGCGCTCCTGGATTTGATAATTTCTGTCGCTTCTGCCCTTCTGATTTATATGTGCGTTTCAAGACAGAACGCGGACGGAAATGTGCATTTCTGGTTTCCGTTCATAACCCATCCTGTAAATGTTCATCCGGCGGTTTTTGTTGTGATAAGCGTTGTCCTGATCTGGGCTTCGATAAACACAACGAACTGCACGGACGGAGTAGACGGCTTAAGCGGCTCGCTTGTTCTGATTGCGCTTTTGACTTTAGGCGCGATTTTCTACTTCATTCTTGGGCACAAAGACATCGCGGCTTATCTTCTGGTCCCGCATCTTCAGGACGGAGCAAAATGGGCTTTGATGACTTTCAGCCTTGCCGGCGTTCTGATGGGATATTTGTGGCACAACGCGTATCCGAGCAGAGTCCTTATGGGAGACGCAGGAAGCCGCGCGCTTGGATATTTTATCGGCGTGATGGTTCTTATCAGCGAAAACCCTTTGCTGATTTTCGCGACAAGCTCAGTGATTTTCCTGAACGGCGGAATGGGGCTTTTAAAAGTCTTTCTCCTGAGGTTTTTTCACATCAAGATTTTTGAGAACATAAGGTTTCCGCTTCACGACCACATGAGGAAAAACAAAGGCTGGAGCCCGACCCAGGTTCTCCTGAAATTCATGATTCTTCAGCTTTTGATAACAGTAGCGGTTCTTGGACTGTTCTTTAAAGTGCGGTGAAACAAAATCAATAATTCAGAACCCCAAATGTCGACATGGAGTATTAAGAATTGTCAGAATCCTCTTGCTTAGTCTTTCTTGTTAACTCGAATATTTTTAAATCATATTGAGAAGGATCGAAATCAATGCTGTATTTGAAATTAGAATCAGGATCATCAGTATCCTTCATAATATGGTTATCCGATTTCCAGATAGTTTCAAGCCTTGAAAGCATATAGGCTGCATCGTCTTTTAAAACAAAGGTTTCCGTATTAGGATGATTTTCATCGATAGGGTCTAATGCACTAAGTTTGCCTATGTCTACCAAAGATAATTTACGAGGAGAATCTTTTTTACCGTCAATATAAGAGCAAAGCACTTTTTTATTATCAGCGGTGGCAATAACTATATCTTTTTTATCCTTTGTATCTGTATTTAAGACTCTTTTATAAATAATGCTTCGTAACTCTCTAAATTCAGAAGACAAAGCAGATGATAAAGGTTTGTCTTTAAAATCCCCTTCAAGCTGTTTTATCATATCAGTTAAAACTTTGAATAATTTTTTGCACCTATGTATATTTTTCTTAGAGCGTGCAATTCTACCATTCGTTTCAATATCCGTCCAATAACTATATTCCCCGTTTTCTAATTTGTGATTAGTTTTATGGTAATTTGCCAATTTTTTAAAATCTTCCAATGAAGTTATATCTTTGGCATAATCTATTTTTCCTATCAGAGCATAAATTCTTTTCAAAATTTCAAATTTGATTAAGTTATCAAATCCCGTAAGCATATCTAGAAATGATTTGCTTAATTTCTTAAACGATTTTTGCAACAAAAACATTCTAAGTTTAGAAGGCACAAGGTGGGATGATAAAAAATCCTTAAAAGAAGTCCAGCGAATTGATGATTCACTAGGGTACGTTCCTTCCTGCAGCATCTTTTGTACTTCATTGAATTTATAAACTATGCGATTCTGAGCCCATTTTGAATTGTCTATTACCTTACGTTTTCCCTCCAGTGTTTTGGCTTTTCGTTTATTCAATTTATCAGCCGCTTTTTGAAGTTTCTTTAAACCGCTGGGGGATAGATTTTTTGTAAGCACTTTTTTAACATTTTCATCTGCTTCATTCAAAGCGCTTACTAACATTGGATATTTCACCAGTCTCAATGTTTTTTGAATAACATCTTCGTCTCCAGTATAATTTGCAAACTCATCAAATTTTTTAATTTCTTTCATAATTACCTTCCTTCATTATAATTATCTTTTACAAGTTTTACATCTTCAGCTTCAACTATTCCGAGTTGCGGAATTCTTTTTCGGAATTATCCCCGCACGGACTTTCAGTTTAAGATATTCTATGAATTTAAGTTTTGTAACATTTCGTCAAGTTTATCAGAAACTTCAGAACTGGTTACTGCTTCCTTTTTTGAAAGTTATGTTTAAAGCCAATAAAGCGCGCAAAGGGATAATTCCGTAAACTGCAAAATCGCCCGGTCTTTAAATCGCCTGGATGTTGCTCATCTCTTCCTGGAACTGGATTTCAACCAGACCCAGCGGAGCGCGGAGATTTGTTTCTATAATCATGCAGTCAGTCTGCACGCTTTCGTAGTTTTCCAGAATGCATTTGCAGAACCTTCCGTCTATTTTCCCGTCCTCGACATTTTCTTTCATAATCGCCTGAATATGCATTTTGTCGTAGGACTCTTTGTATGACCTTTTGTCGACCAATGCGCTTAAAATGTCAGCGACTGTCATCATCCTCTGCTGGTCAGTCAAATCAGAGGCGGAAAGATGATTCGGATAGCCTGAGCCGTCAAGTTTCTCGTGATGCCGAACAGCGATATAAAAAATCTTCGGCGGAACGCAGCCTTCAAGAATCTTTTCGGTTTCGACAACGTGCTGCTTTATCACAGTGTACTGCCAGTTCGGAAGATGTTTCTGCGGAGAATCAAGAATCGCGACAGGAATCGCCATTTTTCCCAAATCGTGAAGAATTCCCGCCGTGAAAAGCTCGTTCAGTTCCTGCCTTGTGCATTTCGCGTATTTTCCGACAACAACCGCATAAGAAGCGGCGTGAATCGTGTGCTGGACTGTCTGTGTGCTTTTAAAGTCCATGACATAAATAAGAAGCCGGAGCAGAATCTTTGTATCTTCTTTATTGAACTGAAGATTTGAAAACCATTTGAAAAGCTCTGCCTCGTAAGCGCCGTTCTCAATCGCGCCGGAAATGCCGCGGCTCTTGTCTATCGTCCTGAAAACATCAAGATAATCATGGTTGTATTTTGAAAGTCCGTAAGCGGAAAAATCACGCTCGTCGTAGGATTTTCCCTTTGAAGCAATCATCTTGCATAGCGACTGCGACAGAAAAATCAGCGACGCGTATTTCATGTCTATGAGTTTTTCCGCAACTTTTGAATCGTAGACCTGATTGTAAAAAAGAATCGTCTGCGCGTTTTCTGAAACAGGAGTCATTTCTCTCAGATAATAATATGTGTAAGTGTAGGCGCGGTAATTTTCCTCGGAAGTGAAGTTCTTGTTTTCCACAGGACTTTCGCCGTTAAAATGAAAAAATCCGCTCAAATGCAGAAGAGAAAGAACAAGAATTGTCCTCAAGGAAAGCCTGTCGTCATTTTTGTTATGAAGAGCGATTTTTGTCGCGATGTACGCTGTCTGCCAGCTTGTTTTTCCAAGTCCGGGATTCATCGCCATCAAAAGACGGGCAATTATGCAGATTATCTGTCCGGAAGTCAAAAGCCCTTCCGGCTCATAATCAGCGTATAAAGCAAAATGCCCTGACTCTTTTTCATTTCCAAAATCCTTTGGAATCTCCATAAACAATTTCCTCTAGTGTTTTATCTATTATACATTATTCCTGTCGCTTTTGGACTAGTTGAGATTTTTTTTATTACAGATTTTTTAGAATATATTTAGAAAATCCTTTTCAGAACGCCGAAATTGAAAAACCGACAAATAACTGATACTATTTGACCTATGATTGAATTGACAAGCAGGCAGCGGAAACAGCTAGAAAAGCACGCCCATTCTCTTGAGCCGGTTGTAATCATCGGCTCAAACGGACTTACAGAACAAGTGATTGAAATGGTTTCAAAATCCTTGGATTCGCACGAGCTTTTGAAAGTCAAGTTCAACGACTTCAAAGACGAAAAACGAGAACTGACAGAAGAAATCGTGGACAAGACAGACTCGACCTTGGTCAGAATAATCGGAAATGTCGCGATTCTTTTCAGACAGAACAAAGACCCTTCAAAACGAAAATACAAACTCTGACAGGCTGTAACAGGCAGAAACTTGGTTTGTTCTATTAAAAATTCAAACAAAAAATTCGAGGTGAATGAAAAATGATTGAAGTTTCTAACGTCTCGCGGAATTTTGACTCGTTCAAAGCCGTTGACGATGTGAGTTTTTCCATTCCGACAGGACAGATTGTTGGTCTTCTTGGTCCGAACGGAGCGGGAAAGACAACAACAATGCGAATGATTACAGGATTTTTGAATCCGACTTCAGGCTCGATTAAAATCGATGGAATTGATGTTGCGGAAAATCCTGTTGAAACAAAAAAGAAAATCGGCTATATGCCTGAAAGCGCGCCGCTTTACGGCGACATGATTGTAGACGATTATCTTCGCTACATTGCAAACATTTACGGACAGAATCCGGATGAAAAAGTTCCGCTTTTGTGCAAGGAATGTGGACTTGAAGAAGTCATGCACAAAAACATTTCGGAACTTTCGCGCGGTTATCGTCAGCGAGTTGGCTTGGCTCACGCGCTTATGAACGACCCGGAAATTCTTATTCTTGATGAACCTACAAGCGGACTTGACCCGAACCAAGTTGAAGAAGTCCGCGCGCTTATAAAAGAAATCGGAAAAACGCGAACTGTAATTATTTCAACGCACATTTTGGGCGAAGTTGAAATTTTGTGCAGCCGCGTAATTATTATTTCGGGCGGAAAACTTGTTGCAGATTCGCCTACAGATCAGCTTAGAACGCGATATTCAAACTCTGCGATTATCAGAGTCAATGCGGACGCAACAGAAACAGAACTTTCCGAAGCACTGCATGGAATCGGCGGAATTGAAAGCCTTTCTTTTGAAAAAGCGGAAATCGGTTCAACTGCGCTTATTTCTATCAAAGAAGGAACAGAAATTCGTCCTGAAATTGCAAAGGCGATTCTTGCAAAAAATTACGCGCTTTACGAACTTAGCCTTCAGAAAAACAGCCTTGAAGATATTTTCCACATTCTTACTTCAGATTCTGGAAATGAGGAGAAAAAATGAGCAGCAACGAAAAATCTGTAAAATCACCAAAAGCAAGCATAATCATTATGAAAAGGGAACTTTCTTCCTATTTTTCAAGTCCGATTGCTTACATTGTAATCTGCATGAACATAATCATTTTAAGCCTTGCGTTCTTTAAAGGTTTATTTTTAGGCTACAACTTCTTTCTTTATAGAAGCGCAGATATGCGAATTCTGTTTTTGTTCCAGTCGATTTTGCTTACAGTTTTTATTCCGATTATAACGATGCGGCTTTTCAGCGAAGAAAAACGAACCGGCTCAATCGAAACATTGATGACGCTTCCTGTTACAGAAACAAATGTTGTTCTTGGAAAAACACTTGCGGCGTTTGTAACTTCGCTTGCAGTTGTTCTTCCTTCAATCTTGATTCCGATTCTGATTTCGTTCTGCGGAAAACTTGACATAAACCAGATTATTTCAGGTTATTTAGGACTGATTCTTTTGTGCGCGCTTTTTTCAACAATCGGAGTTTTTGCATCGTCTGTCACAAAGCATCAGATTGTTTCGCTTTTTGTTTCGCTTCCGATTTGCGCAGTTTTAATGGCGATTTACGTTCCTTTTTCAATTCCGAAAAGTGTTCCGCATTTCATCGATGAATTCTTCAAGTTTCTTTCAACTTACGAACATTTCACATCGATTGCGCACGGAATCATCGATACTCGCGATTTGTGGTACTTTATCGTGCTTTCAATATTTTTCTTCTGCCTTACAGTAAAAACGCAGAGAAGCGAACGTAACTAGGAGAATGTAGAAATTATGAAAAAATTTATAAACTGGCTAAAAAGTCCGAAAAGCGATTTTGCTCTTCTTGTGATTGTCTTGATTTTGTCTTGCATCGTTTTGCATAACGCGCATTTTAGATTCGACATTACAAAGCAACATTCTTACTCGCTTTCTGAGGCGAGCAAACAAACTGTGAAAACTTTAACAGAGCCGCTTTCTGTGAACGTTTTCTTTTCAGACAATCTTCCGAGCGGTTACAGCAAAGTTTCGACTTACGTGAAAGATTTGCTTGCTGAATACAAAGGCGCGGCGAACAAAAACTTTTCTTACACAATTTACGATATGGACAAGCCTGAAAACCAGCAAATTGCGTCTGGTTATGGACTTCGCCAGATTCAGATTCAGGAAGTTAAGAACAACGAAGTTGGATTCAAGCAAGTCTGGATGGGAATCGCGATTTCTTATGGCGATTCAATAGAAGTTCTTGATTCAATTACAAGCGAATCTGGTTTTGAATACAACCTTACAACAAAAATCGCGAAAATCATATCGACAACTGACGCGCTTGCAGGACTTTCACAGAATGATTCAATCACAGTAACTTTGTATGCGACAGACGAACTTGCACGATTCAGAATTGCAGGTTATGACGAACTTGATAAAGATGTTCAGGATGCATTCAATTCTGTAAACAAAAAGAATCTTAATCGTCTTACTTACATAAAAAAATCGCCAAGCGATGAAAGCGAAGTTTCGGAACTTGCGGAAAAATACGGACTTCAGGTTATAAACTGGAAAAAAGACGACAATTCTGATGCGCTTGGAGCCGGAATTTTTGGAATCGTTCTTGAATATGGAGATAAATTCCGCGTTCTTCCTGTAACGATTCAGCGTTCGCTTTTTGGTTTTGGAATTGCAGGACTTTCAGACCTTGAAAAAGGAATTGAAGAAAGTCTGCAAAGCCTTCTTTCAAAATCAACGCAGATTGGCTACATAATCGGAAACAATGAAGTTGAGCTTAAAGACGACAACAATGAAGACATTCATTTTGTAAAACTGCTTTCTGATATGTACGAACTTACAGAAATCAATCTTAAAGAATATGACATTCCTGCAAATTTAAATTCGATTATTGTGAACGGACCGAAAGATGAGCTTACAGACGCAGAACTTTACAAAATCGACCAGTTTATTATGCGCGGCGGAAACGTGATTTTCCTGTCGGATTCATTTGATGAAGTTCAGCAGAATTATTATCAGCCGGCGACTTACACACCGATTTCAAACGGATTGAACAAGATTCTTGAAAAATATGGCGTGAAGTTTGAAGAAAATTATGTTTTTGACGAAAACTGTTACATTCAGCGTCAGCAAGGTTACGGAAACATAAATCTTTACTGGGTTCCGCAGCTTGAAGGAAAAAGCCTTAATCAAAAGCATCCGATTACAAAAAATCTTGGCTACGTTATTTTCTTTAAGCCAGGCGGACTGAACATTACAGAAGCCGAATCAAACAAAGATGTGAAACTTACGATTCTTGCAAGCACATCTGAAAAGGCTTGGAAAGAAAGCAAGAACATTCAGTTAACGCCGAATATGTCTGCTCCTTATGACAAATCTACGGAAAATTCTTATCCGCTTGCAGTTTTGCTTGAAGGAAAGTTTACAAGCGCGTTTGACAAAAATCCAAATGACGAGATTGCCGAATCAAATTCGGCAATGACAAGTAACGCGGACGGAAATTCTTCGGAAGCAAGCGCGATTTCAACTACAACGCACATTGCAAAAGCAAAACAGGACGGAAAAATCATTGTGATTCCAACGTCGTTTGTAACTTCAAATATGCTTATCGATGAATCAGGACGCGAGCCGATTTCGCTTATGATTAGAAACGCGGTTGATTATATGAACGGAAACAGCGATTTGTGCGCAATGCGAACTAAAAACGCGTCGTTCCAGACAATTTCGAACACAACTGGCGCTTATGCAGCATTTGTTGAATATTTCTGCATAATCGGAATTGCAGTTATTGTCGCTTTGATTGGACTTTTGGTTTGGAGAAAACGCGCAATTCATCGCAGAAAGATCCACGACAAATATAATCCAAACGATGAACGGGAAATTAAATAACTGCTGAAATGCCGAGTTTTATGAATCGTATGGAAAAATTGTTTGCACTTCCGCGAAAAGCCGTTTTTGTTCCGCGCGGTGCACGTTGCAATGTAATTATTGACGGCTGCTTTTCAGCCTCAACGTGCAAACGCTCACAAAATCCGTTTTTCGCTCCGTTCAAACAGTTTTTGCTGTACGTGAAAAACTCGGCTTTCAACACGGCTGAAATCATAGGAAATTAGGAGAAACTAAATGAAAACACGAAAAACTGTTCTTCTTTCTTGCATTGGCGTTTTGCTTGTAATCTGCATTGTTCAGGCAATCGTTCTTGGAAGAAATCCAGTGAAGACAATAAAAACTGACGAAACTTTTGATTCAATCACGATTGAAAAATCTGGCGAAAAAATTGAATTCGCCCTTGAAAACAATGACTGGTACGTTGGAAATGGAAGCAATTCTTACAAAGCGAATCAGACTGACATCAACAACATGACGAACAATCTTAAAGAAATCAAAATTCTTGATAAAGTCGCACGGCTTTCAAGCGAAGATGCAAACGAACGCTACGATTTAAATGAAGAAAAAGCGATTAACGTAACTGCGTCAAAAGGCGGAAATGTTGTCCGGAAAATCACAGTTGGAAAAGCATCTTCAACTGGAGCGCAGACTTACATTGTTCTTGATTCTTCAAAGGACATAAATCTTGTTTCTGGAAATTTGTATTCTGTTTTCAGCAAATCTGAAGACTCTTACAGAAGCAAAACTGTTTTTGAAATCAAAGGAACAAGCGTAACTTCTGTAAAGGTCGCGACAAAATCTGAAAACTGGAGCGTTGTAAAGGCGGATTCAGAAGAAATTGCTTGGAACTTTGAAGGCGATGCAAGCGGAAAAGAAACTGATTCTTCAAAAGTGAATTCTTGGATTGGACAAATCGTGAACTGCACGGCAAGTTCCTGGACGGAAGATTCAAAAGTGCTTCCACAAACCAAAGATGCGGAAGTCCAAATCGAAAGTTCAGAAGGAAACATAACAATCGACATTTATTCCGAAGAAATCGATGACAAGACAAAATATTTTGCAACAAGCAACAGAACGCCGCACAAGTTTGAGCTTTCAGAAAGCACGGCAAAACGATACATAAAGTCGTCCGGCGATTTGGCGAAATAATTTTTCAGAAAAGCTTCAGAGAAGAATAAAATCCGAATCCTAAGATTCAATCCCCGAATTTGTTTTCACAAAAGACATTTTTCGGGGATTTTTTATTGCCTCAGATACACACCTGAGCGGAGAACGAGCAGTCGCGCAGTTTTCCTGATTTATCGAATATTTGCGTATCAACGCAAATACACCTGAGCGAAAAGCAAGCTGGCGTGGCTTTTCTGATTTATCGAATATTTGCGTTAGTTTGCTAACGCAAATACACCATTAGCAGCATTATATCAGAATTGCGGATTCCGCTGATTCTTTCTGCTTGTCCTAACGTCAACGGACGCACTTTTTCAAGTTTGTTTCGGCTTTCCGCGCTCAAACTTGGAATCGCTCCGTAATCAAAATCCGCAGGAATGTGAACATTTTCCATTCTGTGCATTTTTTCAACTCTCTTGTCCTGCTTTTCAATGTAATACTTGTACTTGAAATCGATTTTCGCTTCTTCCCAAGTTTTTTCATCGTAGCCAGGATTTTCAAGATTCGGATTCTTTAATAAAAGCGAAACAATTTCATCCTGCTTTGCATATTTTTCTTCAACTTTTTCAAGCTGAGCCTGTGTCTTCAATCCGCATTCAACTGCATATTTTGTAAGCCTTCTGTCCGCTGTGTCGTGCCGAAGCTTCAAACGATATTCCGCACGCGCTGTAAACATTCTGTAAGGTTCTTTCGTTCCAAGCGTTACTAAATCATCAATAAGAACGCCAATATATGCTTCATCGCGACCCAAAATAAGCGGCTTATATTCAGGAATCTTTTCAAAGTTGTCAAAGCCCGCTTCTTTCTGGCTCTGCTTTTCAAACGCATTTAATCGTTTTGTCAAATCTTCGCTGATTTGGGCAAACTGTTTTAATTCCGCCGCATTCATAACCGCTTTCGGCATAAAACATCCAGGTTCTGCGCTTGCTGGCGTCCCGTTCAAATCGTGAGGAAGCTTAAAAAGCGGACCGCAGACTTTTTTGTGCTCGCGTGAATAAAGCGCCGCGTTTATTCCTGCAACAATTCCTTGTCCGGCCGCTTCTTCATAACCGGAAGTTCCGTTTATCTGTCCTGCATCAAAAAGTCCTGCAACACGTTTTGTTTCAAGACTTGGATAAAGCTGCGTCGGCTCAACATAATCGTATTCAACCGCATAACCCGGACGACTTTGAACCGCGTGCTCAAATCCGCTCATCGTATGCAAAAACGCATCCTGCACGCTTTCAGGCAAACTTGACGAAAGTCCGTTCAAATACATTTCGTCAGTTTCAAGACCTTCAGGCTCAACAAAAATCTGATGCCGGGTTCGCTCTGCAAAACGCATAACTTTATCTTCAATAGAAGGACAATATCGCGGACCGATTCCGCTTATCTTTCCGCTGTACAAAGGCGAACGATTAATGTTTTCGCGGATTATTTTGTGCGTTTCTTCATTTGTATAAACGATATAGCAAGGAACAAGCGGACGTTCTACTTTTTCATCATCAAAACTGAACGGAATCACTTCATCGTCGCCATCGTTCAATGCAAGTTTTGAAAAATCAATTGTCTTTCGTAAAATTCGTGGCGGAGTTCCAGTTTTTAATCTTCCAGTTGTAAAGCCAAGACGATGCAAACTCTGCGTTAATCCAAACGCCGCAGGTTCGCCAACTCGACCGCATGGAGCATCATATTCACCGATAAAAATGCGACCGCCTAAAAATGTTCCTGTTGTAAGCACAACTGCACGACACGGAATAACGCGACCTCGCTCGGTAACAACGCCTGTAACTTTCTGCCTCATTCCGCTTCGTGAAGCAATCGTCGCATAATTTGTAAAGTCGCCTTCATCATTCCCAGAAAAACCACGAGTTTCGCCCGGAATCGTTCCTTTTTCCCAAGATGAATCAGAATTTGGCGGAAGCGGAGTTTCGCTTGCAGTTGTCAAAATGTCTGTAACTGTGTCCATCAGCGTGTAAAGATTTTCCTGCTTTTCCATTGTTTTTCGTGCAATCTGCGAATACAAAATCTTGTCCGCCTGACTTCGTGGCGCTTGAACCGCAGGACCGCGACTTTTATTCAAAAGCCTAAACTGAATCATTGATTTATCGATTATTTTTGCCATTTCGCCGCCAAGAGCATCAATTTCGCGGACAATGTTTCCCTTAGCAATTCCGCCAATCGAAGGATTGCAGCTCATTCGTGCAATAGCATCAGGACTTTGTGTAATTGAAAGCGTTTTAAGTCCCATTCGTGCCGAAGCCAAAGCCGCCTCAAGTCCCGCATGTCCCGCTCCGACAACAACAACATCATAAAAATCGTAAAATCCAGACATAAAAAAAATTATAGTGATTTTACAAAGCGACGGCAAACGTCCGTATAAAACCGCATGAACAGCGGAAACAGACGGAAAACAGTTTTTTGACAAATGCGGATTCATAAACTATAATTGAGGAAAATAAAACACAGGAGATTTTCTATGAAAAAAATAATGACCGCAATCGGAGCGATGTTTGTTTTGCTGGCTGGAATTTTCACTTCGTGTGATTTGAGCGAATTTATCGCTCCTACTGATACTTGGTGCTACAAAGAAAGCTCGGACTCTTATTCATTCAGTTATGACTACAATGATAAAAAAGTCAATTTTGATATTTATGTAAATTACGCGACAAAAGAAAGCACGATAAGTTTCTCGGGAACTGAAAAAACTGTTGAGCCGGGATTAAATGTAATCCTGATTCCTGATCTGGAAACCAGTGATGAAAGCACTTTGAAAGACCTTTTAAATGCAACCAGTCTTACAAATATATGCTTATTCCAGTCATTTGGAACAAGTTTTGAAGCAGGCAACACAGAGTCCGACTCTGACACGGGAACAAAACAGTCGCTTACTACAACCGCATGGACTGTTATATACAATCTCAACAGATTCGACGATTATTCTGATAAACAGATTTCAAACCTGACTAAAAACTTAACTCTTGCAGCCGACTCAAAAATCAGCTGGAAAAAAGTGCTTTACAATATGCTCGGAAGCAAATTGCTCGACGAATAAACTTGACCTCAACTTCCGAGCACAACATAAAAAAGGCTGCCTTTTGTTTAGGGCAGCCTTTCCTTTTTCAATCCAAATATCGTCTTCAGCAAAGCTTTTTCAATCCGAACAGCGAAAATCAATTTTCCATAAATTTTCTTATTCCGTTCACAATGTCTTCGTCAATCACGTGCTCAACACGGCAGGCGTTCTTTTCTGCCTGTTCCTCGCCTACATCTGCAATTCGCATAAGGAACTTTGTAAGAAGCCTGTGCCTGTCATAAATCTTTTCGGCGCGAGCCTTTCCTCGTTCTGTGAAATTTATATGCTGGTTTCCGTCAAAGAAAATATATCCGTCGTCACGAAGAATTCCCATCGCGCGGCTGACGCTCGGTTTTGAAACACCGATTTTTCTGGCGACATCAACAGAATGGCACACACCTTTCTCGTTCTGAATCATCAGAATCGCCTCAAGATAATCTTCTCCAGATTCATACATTTTAGGTTCTGTTTCGTTTTCCATAGCGTTCATTTTAGCACAAGTTCAACAGATTGTCAGAAAATAAAATCCGCGTTTCAGGGAAAACGCATTATAAGCAACTTTAATTACCCACCAACACACACACAAATGTCGTTTTCTATAAAGCCATGCAAAAATGCACTCGCGGCAAGGCGTTTTCTATTCTAGAACCGCGCCCTTGTGTCGTAGCCTTCGGCTGCTTACCGAGATTTCTTACGAAATCTCGCACGGCGTTTTCACTCTATTCAAGTATTGCCCCCTTATCTGTGGTTTCGATAAACTCAACCACCAACTATTCTAGAATTGCGCCTTTGTCAGCAGACGAAACCAACTTTGCGTAGCGCGCAAGATAGCCAGTTGAAATTTTTGATGCCGGAGCATGCCACTTTGCTTTTCGCTTGCTGAGTTCTTCGTCGCTAACTTCAAGATGGATTTTGTAGTTGTTGATGTCGAGCGTAA
>CAZSHF010000048.1:0-18714 GCA_964606655.1 uncultured Treponema sp. | reverse complement strand
AATCACCAGGAAAAAGGTGAAGGAAAATAAATAAGTTTAAATGTCGAAAGATAAATATTCAAAAATGCACTCTCGGCAAGAACCTGATTATGCAAGAATAAAATCTGTTGCCTTTTCGCAAAATCATGGCTTGGGAACACGGCTGTGCTTTTGTGGTCGGCACTTCAAGATTAACGCCCAGAGCGTTCCAGCCACGCTTTTGCTACAAGTCAACAGATTTTAAATATTGCAAAATATAATTAATTTTTGCCAACAATCGACATTTGTGCGACAAAAATGAATTTTCGCCATTTAAACAATTTCTTGTTTTGGCAAAAATGACAGGAGAAGCAAAATGATTAGAGTTCTTTATGCGGGAAGTCCGGCTGCTTCGGCGCTTACTTTGAAAAAACTTGTTGAAAATGCAAGCGATGTTGCAAACGGATTTGAAATCGCGAGCGTTCTTACAAATCCGCCTTCAATGCAAGGTCGGCACAAAACTTTAATTCCAACTCCTGTAGAAAATATTGCACGCGAAAATAACATTCCTGTTTTTGCGCCGGAACATCTTGACTCCGCCGCCCGCGAAGAGGTTTCTAAAATCAACGCCGACATTTTAGTATGCTTTGCTTACGGACACATTTTTGGACCAAAGTTTATGTCGCTTTTCCGTTTCGGCGGAATAAATCTTCATCCGTCGGCTCTTCCAAAATATCGCGGACCAAGTCCAGTAAACGCGGCGATTTTAAATCTTGATGACGAAACTGCGTTTTCAATTCAGAAAGTAAGCGAAAAAATGGATGAAGGAAATCTTCTTGCGCAGGAAAAAATCACGCTTACAAAAAAAGAAACCGCTGGAACTTTGCTAAATGACGCGGCGATTTGGGGCGGAACAAAATTCACCGAAATATTGCGCGGCATTTCTAAAAATGATGCGATTCCAGAAGGAACGGCGCAAAGCGGAAACGCGACCTACACAAAAATGATTAAAAAAGATGATGCAAAAATCGACTGGACGAAATCTGCATTTGAAATCGACGGAATTGTTCGTGCTTACAAGCCTGAACCTTGTGCTTGGACAAACGAAAACGAAAATCCGCTTAAAATAATTGAAGGCTTTCCGCTTACAAACGAAGAAGCATTTTCGATTCAGCCTGAATTAAAAAATCTTTTGGAAAAAGAAAAAGTGTCTGGCAAAGTCGCTGCATTTGTAAAATCAAAAGGAATTCTTGTTTTGTGCAAAGAAAGTTTTTATGCAATAACAAAATTGCAGAGGCAAGGAAAAAATCCGATGGATTATAAATCGTTTATGAACGGAGCACGCGATTTTGTTGGAAAGACTTTGTCTTAATAAGATTGCTTCGTGCGTTCGCTTCGCTCACTACCTCGCAATGACGGCGAACTTGCTCGTAATGACGAAAAATTAATGTTTCATCGTGATGAAAAATGAACCTTGCCAGTTTGCCTAAAGGCACGTGCATGGAACAGTTGCCGAAGGCAAGTGCGTAGCACCGAGCGTTAGAAAAATATTGGTAAACCTAAAAATTGCTTTCGCAATTTTCTTAACGGTTTGCTATTAATCAGAAGTCAGCGCAGCTGCCTTCTCTCACGCTCAAATTGAATCTTGATACAAAAAATGTTAGTATCACTTCTATGGAAAACGAAAACAACGACGACAAGAAAAAAATCAATATTCCCCGCGTAAATTTTCATAAGATTTTAGAAAAACTCCAGACAAGCACAGGCGTTCTGGTTTCAACTGTAATTATCGCGATTATTTTAATGGCTTGCGCCTGCCTTGCGGTTTTCTTCATAAATGTCCGAGGACCGGAAGAAGTTATGGTTCCGGAAGTCCGCGGAAAACAGCTTACAGAAGCATTGATTGAAATGCAGAATAAGGAACTTTATCCGAAAATCACTTTGCGTTATTCAGAAACGTTCGGCGATGAAGGAACAATCCTTGAACAGTCGCCGGACGCCGGTTCAATCGTGAAAGGCTACAGCCGTGTTTCGCTTGTTGTAAGCCGCGGCTCGATCGTCGAACAGGTTGAAAATTATATCGGAACAAATTACGACGATTTGGTGCTCAAGCTTCAGACGCTTTTTGCAGGACAGACAAGACCTTTAATCGTCCTTGCAAATCCTGAATACAAAGCGGATGTCAGCGACGCCGGAACAATTCTTGAGCAAGATCCTCCAGAAGGAACAGAAATTTCCGAGCCGATTACATTGAAGCTAGTTGTAAGCCGCGGACCTAATTTTGAAAACACTCGCGTTCCGAATCTTCGCGGAGCAAGCGTGAACGATGTTCTTCAGGCGATTTCACGTTCAAAAATCACATTCAATGTTTCAGGACACATCGCTTCTGGCGGCGAGGCGGAAGGAACTGTTGTAAGCCAGCAGGAATTTGAAAACGAATTCGTACGGAACTACACAAGAATGGACATCGAATTCGCTCTTCCGTCAAACAGAAACGGCGACGACAGGACAGGAATTTTTGAGACAACTGTAACAGATTATCCTTATCCGGTTCCGATGCGTGTTGAGGTCACAACTCCTGAAGAAACATACACATTGGTAAGCTTCAACCACATCGGCGGAAAAGTCACGATTCCTTACACTGTGCCGAGGAATTCCACGCTCACGCTTTACGTTGTGGAAAGAGCGGTGAACAGAATCCAAGTCCGTTAGCCTGACATCGCGGATTTTCTTCAAGGATTCCAAAGGATTTTAGTCATGGGAAAAACTTTAATCTGCCTTACCTTAACCTGCCCTACACTTCAAGAAAACGCCGAAATGGTGGAACGATACGCAAAGTTCATCGACATCGCGGAACTGCGCGTAGACTTTCTTCTTGAGGAAGAACAGCTTGAGGTAAGAAAATTTCCTTCGATGATAAAAATCCCCTGCATTCTTACAATCAGAAGAATCGATGACGGCGGAAAATTCAATTCAAGCGAGTTTTCAAGAACCGCGCTTTTCGGACGCGCGCTTGCGTTCGCAGACAGAAATCCGGCGAAAAACTACGCTTATGTTGATTTTGAGGAAGATTTTCATGTTCCGAGCCTTGAAGATGCGGCTTTGGCGTTCGGAGTAAAGATAATCCGAAGCAGCCATAAATTTGACGGACCTTTCCCTGACATTCGGCAAAAGTGCGAATCGATGAGGAAAACAGGCTTTGAAATTCCAAAACTTGTGTTCGTTCCGAAAAACCTTTCAGACATGACAAACCTTTTCAACGAAGCGAAAGATTTCACTTCGTTTGAGCACATTCTTTCGCCGCTTGGAAATCTTGGGCTTCCTGCAAGAATCTTGAGCTATAAAATCCATTCGCACATCACATACTGCTCTCCGAAGGAAACTCTGGAAAACCTGAACGATTACGGATACATCGATCCTGAGACTTTGAGCAATCTGTACAATATCCGGAATTTAAAAGATTCAACCGAGATAAACGCGATAACCGGATTTCCATTAAAAAACACTTCTCTTCCGGTTTTTCACAACGCGGGTTTCCGGTCGCACGGAATGGACAGGGTTTTTATTCCGATTCCTTCCACTTCGATCCAGGAAAGCCTTGACTTTGCAGAACAAGTCGGAATCAAAGGAATGGCTGTGACTTATCCTTACAAGCGTGAAATCATGTTCAGCCTTGAAGACATTGACGCGGAAACCGCAGAGATAAACGCGTGCAACACAGTAATCAGAAAAGACGGAAAATGGCTTGGACTGAACACAGACGCGTTCGGATTTCAGGCAGCCTTGTCAAAATTTCTTGGATTTTCGCGGCTTCACAGAAAACGCGTCGCAATTATCGGAGCGGGCGGTTCTGCGCACGCGGTCGCTTTTGCGATAAAACAGATGGGCGGACGGGTCTGCGTTTTCAACAGGACAATTTCAAAGGCAAAAGTTCTGGCGGAACGCTACGGATTTGCCTACGCTCAGCTTGGAATCGAAAGTCTTCCTGCGCTTGAAAAATATTCGGACATAATAATCCAGACAACAAACATAATCAAAGAGCCGCAAGACATCTCAAAAAAAGAAAACAATCCGCTCTGGTATTATCAGTTCAAGGGACACGAACGTCTTTTTGATTTAACTTACTCGCCGGAAGAAACTCCTGTCATGAAAGCCGCCTTAGAAGCCGGATGCAAAGTTTCAAACGGATTTCCGATGCTCAAGTTTCAGGCGGCGTTCCAGTTCAAAATTTTCACAGGCGAAGAGTACGAGAATTCAGATTTCAGAAAGCTTTCATAAACATAAATAAACACAAGGAAGGGAAAAATGAACGAACTTTATAAAAACGAACTTTCACAAAGCGAACAGAAAATCTTGGCGGCGAAAACTGCTGTTGAAACTCTTGTTGAAAAAGGCTTGATTTTCAGCGGAATGAAGATTGGTCTTGGAACTGGCTCAACTGCTCTTCCGGCGGTAAAAAGGCTCAGCGAATTTATTGCGGACGGAACTTTGCAAAACATAAAAGCGGTCGCAACAAGTTTTCAAACGGAAAATGCCTGCGCGGACTGGAACATTCCTTTGTATTCATTCCGCGACAGAATCATCGATGGTTCGCTTGATCTTGCAATCGACGGCGCAGACGAAATCGATACGGAAAACAATCTTATAAAAGGCGGAGGAGCGGCTCTGCTTCGCGAAAAAATTGTCGCTTACAATGCAAAAAAGTTTGTAATCGTCGCGGATTCTTCAAAATCAGTTGAAAACATGGGAACTCGATTTCCGCTTCCTGTTGAAATCGTTCCGGAAGCATATATTCCTGTGAAAAGACAGCTTGAAAAACTTGGCGCGAAAGTCACGCTTCGTGAAGGCGTAAAAAAATGCGGACCTGTAATCACTGACAACGGAAACCAGATTGTCGATTGCCTTTGGAAAAATCCTGTAAATCCGGAAAAGTTTGAAGATTTAATCGATGACATTACGGGCGTTGTTGAAGTCGGATTTTTCACGAAAAACAAGCCGATTGCATTCATCGCAAAAAAAGACGGAACTGTAGAAATCCGGGGACTTTAGTTTTTAATGTTTCCGCCTTTTGACGAAGAAAAAGCGTTTTCAGTTCTGCAAAAAATAACCGCAAGTCTTGATTCTGGAACTGCGCAAAGATTCCAGCTTTCAAAAGAAAGCGAAGAACGCAAAAACCACGGAATCATGATTGGAGCGGCGGTTTGCAAAGATGAAGAAAACCGCGAAATCGTTTTATGCACGCTTTCTGGAATCACGCAAAAACTTGTTTTTCAAGATGTATTTTTTAAAAGGTGGTTGAGTATATCGAAACCACAAAATCATATTTCAAAAGAAAACTTTACCTTTGTTGCTCCGATTGTTCCTCCTGAAAAAATAAATGCAGCGATTCAGAAAAATGACAAAGAAATCCACGAACTGACAGAAAAAATAAACGCGCTTAAAGCGAACCGGAAAATCAGCGAGAACAAATACAAATCAATGTCGGACGAAGAAAAACTTCTTTCGGAAAAGCGATTAAAACTCTGCAATGAATCATTGAACGAAGTTTACAAACTTTACAATTTTCATTGCTTTGACGGAAAAACGCGGAATCTGCTTGAAATCTGCAAAGATAAACTTCCGCCGACTGGAACAGGCGATTGCTCTGCCCCGAAACTTATTGATTTTGCGTTCAAGAACAATTTGAAAATCATAAGTTTGTGCGAAGTTTATTACGGAAAAGAAAACACGACGAAAAAACAAGGCGAAAAATATTCTCCGTGCGACGAACGCTGCGGCTTGATTTTGCCTTCAATGCTCGGATTAAAAATCATCTACCGCGACAAAGAACTTGTTGTTGTCGAAAAACCTTCCGGACTTTTAAGCGTTCCTGGTCGCGGGCTCGATAAACAAGATTGCGTCGTTTCTCGTTTCAAGAATCTTTTTCCAGACGCAATCGAGCAGCCTTCTGTTCATCGGCTTGATATGGAAACTTCCGGATTAATGGTTTTGGCGCGAACAGAAGAAAGTCATCGCGCATTAAACCGCCAATTTGAAGAAAAACAAGTTTACAAAGAATACGAAGCATTGCTTTCAGGAACAATTCCAGACGAACGCAAAAACGGAAAAGAAAGCGGAACTCTGGAACTTTACTTTCGTCTTGATGTTGAAAACCGTCCGCATCAAATTTGGGATTCTGTTTATGGGAAAAAAGCAATCACCGAATATCATGTTATTGATGAAGAGCCTTACATTTCGCCAAGCGGAAACAAAATAATTGCAAGCCGCGTAAAATTCATTCCGCATACAGGAAGGACGCATCAACTGCGGCTTGCAAGCGCAGATTCGCACGGATTAAACGTTCCGATTATCGGCGACACATTGTACGGAAAATGTGAAAAAGGCGAACGATTGATGCTTCACGCAACAGTTTTAGAGTTCACGCATCCAGCAACTGGAGAGCGAATGCGTTTTGAATCGGAATGTCGGTTTTGAAAATCTTCAGCGCTGAACATTCTCGGTTTCATACTTCTTGTCCAAATCGACGACCATAATCGTAAGATTTCTCAAGCCGTCGCTCCGTTCGCTTGATTTTCCGTGGATGTAAAGATGCTTTTCTGTTCCGTCTTTTGATATTCCGCTTGTCCTCAATGAAAATTCAGGCTTTCCGTTTTTCACAAAAGAATGGAACAGATTCCTCTTCAGCTTCTGCTCCTCGCTCTTGAAGAAGAAAAACGGATTTTCGCTGATTTTCATACGGAATTCCGCCTGCCCGTAGCCGAAAATCCGCGCGAACGCCTCATTCAGATAAGACACAGAAATCGTGTCGGTCTCGTCGTCGTAGACAGAACTTTCGATTCCGCAGTCAACAGATTCCATAATTCCTGAAAGCTGCTCGGACAAAGTTGTGTTCGCCTCAAGAAGATGCATCTTGAAATCGATATTGTCCAAAGTAAGATAAAAAATATTGCTCGTGACAGTTTTTGAAAGATGGCGGACTCTTATGCGGATCCAGAAAGGACGCTGATTTCTGTAAATCGGTTTGCAGAGAACTTCACAGAACGAAGGCTTTCCGGTTTTTTCCGATTCAAGAAGATTCGAAATGAAAACCGACTGGCTTTCCGGCTCAAAGTGTTCAAGCATATTTCTATGAAGCTTTTCGTAATCCAGCCGTGTTGTTCCAAGCTCTTCAAGAAACTGGTCGTTTATCCTCAAAGCCTCGACAGTTTCTCCAGTCCATTCGATAATCGCCGCTCCTCCGACATAACTGTTGAAAAGCAAAGTCGATTGTGTTGACGCGTCCAGAAAATTCACAGCGTTTTCGATTCCCGTCGGTTCAGACGCAGGAAGCTCCTCGACAGTCGGAATTGTCTCAAGAAGTTTTTCGTACTCGTCGGCAGGCATCGGCTTTGCAAAATAATATCCCTGCATATTAAAGCATCCGATGCTTTTCAGATAATCCGCCTGCTCTTTGGTTTCGATTCCTTCCGCGATTACAGGAAGATTGAGCCAGTTCGCCATTCTCACAACCGAACTCAAGATGCTTCCAGCCTTGGAATTTGAATTCACTGTCAAAGAAGAGCCGCTTGCGTAATCTGAAATGAATTTCATATCGAGTTTAAGAACATCGACAGGAACTTCCTTTAAAGTGTTCAAAGAAGAATATCCGCTTCCAAAATCGTCCATTTCAACACAGAATCCGACTTCCTGAAGTTCTTTGACAACGCTGATAAGCTGCTGTGGATTTTCCATATACGCGGATTCCGTGATTTCAAGCCGGATATTTTCAGGCGAAAGACTGTATTTTTTCAGAAGAGTTTTGAATCTGCCTGTGACATCAGTGTTGTAAATATCGCGCCGGCTTATATTCACCGAAACTGGAACAGGATTCAGCTCTTTGTCAATCCATTTTCTGACAAGAGAAAACGCCTTGTCCCAGACATATTCGTCAAGCCGAGTTATAAATCCGTTCCGTTCAAAAACAGGAACGAACAGACCTGGAGAAATAAGTCCTTTTTTCGGATGCTTCCAGCGGACCAAGGCTTCCGCGCCTGAAAGCGTGTCGCTCGCGTAATCGTACTGAGGCTGAATCCAGACTTCAAACTCGTTGTTTTCAAGCGCGTGAATCATATCGGAAATCAGCTCTTCCTCGTCGCGAATCATTTTACTCATCTCGGAAGAATAATACGCGAACTTCATATTGAACTCGCCTTTTATCGAAAGCAGAGCGGAAAGCGAATGTCCGATGTAAATATTTATGTCGTCAAAATCCTTTGGAACTTCGCAAAGACCAAAACGCACATTGAAATAAAATCCCGGCGAGATGTCCGCAAGAAAATTTGTCACATATTCCTGATATTCGGCAGGATTGAACCCTTCTTTTCTGATGCACATCACAAAATGGTCGGCGCGGACACGGCCGCAGACTTCACCGTTCGCCTTTCCGTGAAGCCTTTTTATGTCGCTTCCAAGCCGGGAAAGAATTTTGTCTCCGTTTTCAAATCCGTAGATTTCGTTGAACACTTTGAACCTGTCAATGTCAAGGCGGAGAATAAGGTAATCCTTGTCAGGATTTGAGCGGACAAGTTCGGCGGCTTTTTTTGAGAACGCGTCTGATGTGTAGACGCCGGTTTTTGAATCGATTTCGGAAATTTTCCTTGCCTTTTTCTCGGCATCTTCCTCGATTTCTATGATTCTTCTGGAAAGCGTCTTGAATTTGTTTGCTATGCTTTTGAATTTGCAGACAAGAAGCCTTGTGTTTGAAACATTTTTTATGATGTCGTCCGCGCCGCTTTCGTAAAGGATTATGCTCTGCTCTTCCGTAAGATTTTCTGAAACGATTATCACAGGAATTTCAAGCGACTGAACCGAAGCGATTTTCCCGCGGTCGGCAAAACTTTCATCAAGAATCAGAAAAATCTGTCCTTCATCTGAATTTTCCAAGGATTCCTTTGCGGATTTCAATTCTGATTTAAAATTTTCAGGCGAAGCGAAAAGTATATTGAAGTTTTCAGAAATCTCTTCGCTTGAAAAAACTTCGCTGAGAAAAGAAGAATTCAAAACCAAAAAATCCGCAGATTTAGACATAATTCTGTTCCTTAAAGTTCAGGCTGATTCTAAGGACTTCTGTTTTCAGAACCTCTTTAGAACCAGCTTAATCACCAGTTTAAATTTACAAGAATCAGCTGCAAGAATCAATTGAAACAATAAACGGCTTCCTGTAGTTTACCACAGAATTATGATTATTCAAAGGAAGAAAGCGACTGAGCGCGCAGACTGACACACAGCTGGCAAACGCCGAATTCGCACGCCGAATTGATAATTTTCACCTTTAGTGATACGATATTTTCGCTGCTGATAAACGTTGTTGACTCAGCGGTTCTCTGGAGAGTCTCCGAAAATTTTCAAAACACGGAGCGCCGAAGGGTTAAGGCTATTAAAGCCAATATCTCAGGCAAACAGGACAGGGCAATTAAAAATATCTTGTTCAACTCTTTGGAGAGCCTGAAACTAAAAGCCAGAATCAAAGGCGGAAAGTTCAAGGCTCTTATTTTTTTTAACAAAGGATTCACAAATGTTTGACACAATCCTTAACAAAATCGACGACATTGTCTGGGGAATTCCTACAATCGTCCTTATTCTTGCGACCGGACTGATTCTGACAATCCGTCTGCGCGGGATTCAGTTCAGGAAACTCGGGCTTGGATTCAAGACAATGTTCGCAAAAAGCGACGGAAAAGGAGAAGTGACTTCTTTTCAGGCGCTCTGCACTGCGCTTTCCGCGACAATCGGAACCGGAAACATTGTCGGTGTCGCGACTGCAATCGCCGGAGGCGGACCTGGCGCGCTTTTCTGGATGTGGATGGCGGCTTTGGTCGGAACCGCGACAAAATACACAGAATGTATGCTCGCTGTAAAATACCGCGAACACGCTGAAGACGGACACGTTCTGGGCGGGCCTTTCTATACAATCGAAAAAGGAATGAAAGAACGGACCGGACACAACTGGAAATGGCTCGCAGTCATTTTCGCGATTTTCGGTGTCTGTGTCGGTCTTTTCGGAATCGGAACTTTCACTCAGATAAACGGAATCACTTCCGCTGTAAGCAACGCGTTTGACCCTTCTGGAAAACACATCGCGTTCAGCCTTTTCGGAAACGATTACACCTGGGCGGTTGTCATCGCGGGACTTCTCGTGACTTTGAGCGTCGCGCTTGTCATCATCGGCGGACTTAAACGAATATCAAAAGTCGCGGAAAAAATCGTTCCTGCAATGGCGATTGTTTATGTTTTCCTTGGACTTTCAGTTCTGATTATGAATGCGACTCATATTCCTGCGGCGTTCGCAGCAATCGTAAAAAACGCGTTCGGATGGCAGGCTGTTGCAGGAGGAGCAATCGGCTGGACATTGAAGCAGATTACAGATTCCATGCAGAAAGGTGTCGCGAGAGGAATTTTCTCGAACGAGGCTGGTCTTGGTTCGGCTCCAATCGCGGCGGCTGCGGCACAGACAGAAGAACCTGTTTCGCAGGGAATTGTCTCTATGCTCGGAACATTCATCGACACAATCATCATCTGTTCAATGACCGGACTTGCAATCGTAATCGCATTCTACACAGGCGACAATCCGGCAGGAGCAGGCGACCTTAAAGGAATCGCATTGTCTTCGGCGGCGTTCTCAAAAGTCTTGGGCGGCGACGGAAAATCTGTCCAGTTCCTTCTTATGATTTGCCTTGTGTTCTTCGCGTTCACTACGATTCTAGGCTGGGATTATTATTCTGAAAAATGTCTTGAATATCTTACAAAAGGGAACATGACAGTCGTGAAAATCTTCCGCTGGGTTTATATCCTTGCGGTTTTCATCGGACCGTATTTTACAATAAGCCAGGTCTGGACAATCGCCGACATAACAAACGGGCTTATGGCGATTCCGAACTGCATTTCGCTTATAGTTCTTAGCGGAGTCGCGGCCAGGGAAACAAAATCCTATTTTGACAAAAAGCCGAAACTTGCAGCATAAGGAGCGAAAAGTAAAAGCGAAGCATCAATCATTAGTTCTTTAAACGTTCATTATGCTGGGCATTGTGCTTCGCCTTCCAGTTTTGCCGGTTTACAGAACCTCAACCACCGCAAAACTGGCTAGTTGCCTAGGACAAAAACATCTTGTAAAAATGCTCCTCGACCAAAACCTATTTTTTATAAAGCAAGTTCTAATACGGAAGCCCTATTGCATTAATCGTCCTTAATTGTTCTTCCCTTAAAAATCCGTTAATATTCTTTCATGCGTAAGCCTTTTTATCTTGCTTTTTATACCGCTTTTTCTTTTGCTGCACTTCTTTCATTCATCTTTACTGCCTGCTCAAAAAAAGAGCCGGAAGTTTTTACCGACGGACAAATAAACCTTACAGACGCGAATCTTTCGGGCAGCTATGACGAATTTTTTGACGGAACAACTCAAACCTGGCACGAAACAAACAAAAAAATCTGCGTTCTTTACGGCTACGGCTACAATTCAGAAGAGTTCATAAAAGAGACAAGCGGGCGGCTTTACAAAATGTTCGGCTCAGCGGAAAACGGAGGACTTATCTATTCTCTTGTTTTTCCTGACGATTTCAAGCGGGGCTCGCGGACTTACATAACAAACCTGACAGATTTGCTGAACGACAAAGAGATTCAGGGAATAGTTCTTCTAGGCGCGCCTGAAGGAACACACGTCGCAATCGCAAGAATGCAGGATTCCTGGGGCGGAAATCTTCCTTATCCTGTGTTCACGCTTTTTCCTCAGGACGATGTTCTTGGAATCGAAGACTCTTCTGACTTTGTTCTGGACAAAGCGCAGAAAGCGGAAATAAACGGAATTCTTGCGGAAGAAGAACAGACTTATGTTCAGGAAATTCCGGAAATCCTTGAAAACTGCGTGAGAATCATTTCTTTAAGCGATTCGCCTTTTGAAAAAAACGCGAGGCTTTTTGAAATCGTGAAAAACATCTGCGGAAACCTGAATGTCGCACGCTATTCCGACACTGACACAGGACTTGTTTCGATAAATCATTTTGTGATTGAATAAAAGCTGGACAGAGACTTGAACAGAAACACAAACTGAAACTTGACCAGAACGGACAGACCTAAAAATGAACAGCCTTAAACTTGTTTCCGACGGAATTTTCTCTACAGAAGACGAACTGAAATCTCTCTCAGAAAAAAAAGAAGCCAAAATCCTTGCGATTTCCGACAGCCACGGAGCGGAAGATGAAATCCGTTTTGTAATCGAAAACCATGCGGAAAAATGCGACGCGCTTATGTTCGCTGGCGACGGAGCTCAGGACATAATAAACATTCTTGAAGAAGCGGAAAACGACGAAAAACTCAGGCAGAAACTTCCTGCGACAATCTGTTTTGTGAAAGGAAACAACGACCCTTTCAAATGCGTTTCAAGGTTCAGTTTCGGCACGGACGAAGAACAGAAAGAAGAAAAGAAGAAGAACGGGAAACAAAGCGAAGAGAAACAGAAAAACGGAATGCAGAACCAGGCAGAAAATCCGCTTTATGAAAATTCAGCTTATGAAAATCCGGCTTATCAGAAAAATCAGCTTTATCAGATTTCTGTTCCCAAGGAAATAAAGATTTGCGCCGCCGGAAAAAAAATCCTTATGGTTCACGGGAACGAGTACGCCGCGTCATACACAACATCCTGTCTTGTACAGCGCGCAGAAGAAGCGGAAAGCGACATTGTGGTTTTCGGGCACACGCATTTTCCTCAGGAAAATCCTTTCGCAAAATATCTTCTGAATCCGGGAAGCATCGCTTTTCCGCGAAGGCTTTCAAAGCCGGGATTCGCTTATCTTTTTATTCAGGAAAAAAACATTGTCTATTCAACTTTTATGCGCCGCGAAAAACTTTCTGAAATGAAATTCACGCCTTTTGTTCCCGAGCAGATGTTTTGATTGCCATGGCAAACGCATTGCAATCAAATTTAATAAAATTTCGGTCACGCAGCCTGCTTCGGCAATTAAAGTTTTCAGAAGATTAAAAAATTTTCTTTGAAAGGAAAACCTGCCTTGTCGTGGCCCGGAAAGACAAGCGAATCGGGAGAAACATTTTCTTTGAGCCTGTTCAAACTCTGCCTCATTTCCTCATCGCTTCCGCCAGGCAAATCTGTCCTTCCGTAAGAAAGATAAAAAACCGTGTCGCCCGAAACCAGAATCTTCTTTCTCTCGTTGTAAATGCAGACTGAACCTTTTGTATGTCCCGGAGTATGAATCACATTCCATTCGGAAAGAGCATCCTTTAATTCCGGAAAAGAACCTTTGTACAGTTCTGAAAAATCCTTGTCAGCCGCAAGATTTTCTGTTTCAAAAACTGACGAAAGATTTTCAGAATCCTTTGCAAAAACATCAGCGCAAGGAAGATTTTCAAGAGTTTCAGAAAATCCGCCGATTCCCATTGAATCCAGAATTCCGCCCTGAATATCCAAAGCGTTTTCTCCAATCATAAAAGAATCCTTCTCGTGGACAGAAAGCCGCGCGAACGGAAATGCATCTTTCAGAATCCTGGTTCCTGCGATGTGGTCAAAATGTCCGTGCGTCAGAAAAACTCCGCACGGAACAAGGCTGTTTTTCCTTAAAAAATCAACAAACGCTTTGTCGTCGCCAGTTTTCTTTGAGCAAGCCGGATCGACGATTAAAACCGCGTTTTCATAAACCGGAAGAACCAAAGTGTTCACGCCGAAAACTCCAGTCTGAAAACATTTTATCTTGAATTGTTGAAGACTTTTGCTCTGCGCGGATTTGCGGATTTTTTCTCCGGATTTATCCTGAATTTTATCTTCCGGTTTATTATGAGCGTTTTTCATAAGAACATAAAACTCCCGTAAAAAAAACTCCGCTCAAAAAGAACGGAGCGTTTGAAAAACAAACTTAATTTTCAGAACTTAAGTTCGGAGCGGAAAACGGCTCTTGATTCGCAGCCGCTTTTTCCGCCGCAGCATAAGCCGCCGCGTCTTCGGCAGTCTGCTGGTCGTATTCAGCCTGAACCTGACTTTCCTGTTCAGCCGGATTTTCCTGCAAATCCTCGTCTTTCATTCTTGAATAGCTTACAGCAAGCTTTCTTCCGCGATAATCGTAGCCGTCAAGAGCTTTGATTGCCTTTTCCGCGTCCTCGGAAAAAAGCTGGATAAATGAATAATTTGCAAGAACACGAATATCGCCGATTCTGTCACGCTCGATTCCTGCAACGCCGATTAAAAGTCCGACCAAATCTCTTGGAAAAACGCGTCGGTTTCGTCCGATGCTGATAAAAATTGTCGCGGCGACCGAAGGGTCAATCTGAATCCGCGGACGAGGAATTCTTTCTTCCATCACGCCTGATTCAGGATTGTATGCGCGGTGTTCCCTGGTTTCTCTGAAATCTCTTGAATTGAAATCTCTTGAACTGTTCTGGAACCGAGGATTGCGCTCCCTGAAATCACGGCGGTTTGAACGCGGTCCTCTGTAATGTCTCTGCGCTTCTTTCACAAGGTAAGAAGCGACATACATTCTGAGTGAAAATGGAACTGTTTTCTTGAAAGTCTTTTTGATGTCGTCAAGAACCTCGGGATTCTCCTGTGTCTTGACTCTGTTTACTGCTTCTTCGAGGAAAGATTTTACAACTTCCATATCGATGTCATAATTACGGTTGTACATAACAAGTAACTCCTTATTTAATTGTCTTTTAGGATTTCTGCTGAATAACCTGATCCTGTTTTCTCAAAACCTGAACGCAACAATAACGGCTCCATGGATTCAGGAATGATTGTGTTTGTAAGCAAAATCCATTCTTTCTTGAGGGCTTTTAATTCCGAAAGGCACTTATTTAAAAGTTCTGTGCCAATTCCAAGTCCTCTGAATTTTTCAGGAACAAAAAAGCTTGTCAAAAGCATAACATTTTCTGTTCTCTTTGAATTTGAAACAGGAGAAGCGGTGATGCATCCGGCGAATTCGTTTGATAAAGTCCGGCAGATGAATCCAGTCTGTCCTAAAGAATCGCCGAACAAAAACTGCCGATGCCATAATTCCTTTGCGGCATCTTTTATCTGCTCCGGCCAGTCGCCTTCAAAATCTCCTGCTCTTTCCGATAAACTGCAAACAAAATTGAAATCTGATTTTGTGTACGGAAAAAACGCGAAGTCGTCCAAAAGAAGATATTCGCTGTCTTCCGGCTCCTGCTCAAGTTTTTCCAGTCCCCAGATTTCCCTTAAATCATTGTACCAGTCGCTTATCAGTTTTTTCATCTTTGCATTCTTGAAAAGATGCCACTGCTGTTCCACAACCGGAAAATTTTTTATCTCGTTCTTAAAATTCCTGAACACCCCCCTTCCAGAATGAAGCGCCGACTGAAGCCTGTCTTTCGCAAGCGGATTATGAAGATTGCCCACAAAATCCTCTCGCAAAGAAAAACCTTCAGAAGAATTCCAGCAAGGCAGAGCATAATATTTCTGCTCGTCGGCGGAAAACTTGTCCGCAAAAACAAGAGAGGAATTTTCCGCGTCAAGCAGAAACTCCTCTTCCTGATTTTCCATCGCCTGAAGAATCTCTTCTTTCAGTGCATCTGTCAGCTGGAACACCATATTCTGAATATTCTAAAATTATTTTTCCAAATCCGCACGGGATTTCACAATTCTGCTGACAAGTCCGTATTCAATTGATTCCTGAGCGGAAAGCCAATAGTCGCGGTCAGTGTCTTTTTCAACCTGCTCAACCGGTTTTCCTGTCTGCTCCGCGATTATCTGATTTATTGAAGCTTTGGTTTTCGCCATTTCTTTCGCATGGATTTCAATGTCAGTCGCGACTCCGCGCATTCCGCTCATCGGCTGATGAATCAGATAACGGCTGTTAGGAAGAGCAAGCCTGTTTTCCTTTTCAACAGCAAGAAGAACCAAAGCCGCCGCGCTTGCGATAAGCCCCATTCCGACAAGAACAACAGGACATTTCACAAAACGAATCATATCGAAAATCGCAAAGCCCGCATCGACATCGCCGCCAGGAGAATCGATATACATATAGACCGGCTTTTTCCCGTCGTCCGCTTCAAGCAAAAGAAGCTGTTTTACAATTTTATCAGCAAGTTCTTTGTTTATTTCCCCCGAAAGAAGAATCTGCCGTGTTTTCAAGAATTTTTCAGAAAGAGCGTCAGGCGCGTCCGGAACTTTTTTTTCTTTTGAATCATCACACAATGGACTTGAATAAATGTTTTTCATCAATTTTTCCACCAAATAATTAATTTAATTCCTAACAAATATACTAAAATGAAGACTAATTTTCAATTGAAACAAAATCACGCGGAAAGGGCTTAATCTCACAGCCTAATCTCACATCTTGAATTTATAACAGAAAAAATGTAAAGTTTTATTTGTTGACATTTTCACGGATTTTGTCATTTTGGTTTTTGGCGCTTTGATTCCGTGACTACAGGCGGAGATTCATGTTTTTTACAGTCCCACAGCTTCTATTTGAAAAAGCAAAATCAATCCCGAACTATTCTGCTCAGTTCTACAAAGATTCAACAAAAAAATTCCAGAGCGTGACTTACATCGAGCTTTTCCAGAATGTGCTTTACTTCGGAGCGGGACTTCTTTCTTTGGGAACAGAAAAAGGCGAGCACATCGGACTTATAAGCGACAACAGGAAAGAATGGTTTGTCTCAAGCCTTGCGGTTATGACAATCGGATGCGCTGACATTCCGCGCGGAAGCGAAGCGACTGCAAAGGATTTGGAATACATCCTGAAATTCGCGGAATGTAAAACAGTAATCGCAGAAAATTCGTTCGCCTACAATAAAATCATCGAATGCAAAGAAAATCTTCCGGAGCTGAAAAACATAATCCTGATTGACAGCAAAAATATTCCAGACATAAACTTTTCCGAAAAAGATAAAAACAGAGAAGATAAAAACGCGGAAAAAAGCATCCTTGAAAAATCCGGAATAAACATCTTCACATTTGAACAGATTCTTGAATCGGGAAAAACGTTCAGAAAAGAAAATCCCGGAGTTGTAGAGCATATTCTTGAAGAAGGAAAAGCCGAAGACACGGCGACAATAATTTTCACCTCGGGAACAACCGGAACTCCAAAAGGCGTCGAGCTTACGCACAAGAACTTTCTCTGTCAGGTTGAATCCTTGTCGCTTCTTCTTCCGCTGAAAAAAGGCGACAAATCTTTAAGCGTTCTTCCTGTCTGGCACGTTTACGAACGCGAAGTCGAATATTATCTTATGTATATCGGAGCGGCAATCTGTTACTCAAAACCGATTGTCAGCATGATTCTGGACGATATGAAAAAAATCTCTCCGCAGTTTATGGCTTGCGTTCCGCGCGTCTGGGAAGCGCTTTCAAAGCAGATTGAAAAACAGTGCGTCGGAAATTCAAAACGGGATTTTGTAAGATTCAAGACTTCCGTGAACGCGTCAGTTTCAATCAGGAAAATGAACGACCTGATTCTTGGACGGAACAAAAGGTTCAAAAAGCGGAATTTCTTCGCGAGCGTGTTCACAAAATTCCTGTACATTCCGATTTTTGTTCTTCTTCCTTTCAAGTCAGACGGAAAAAAGTTTTATTCAAAGGCGAAAGAGATTTTCGGCGGAGACTTCAAACTCGGAATGTCGGGCGGAGGCGGACTTGCCCCGAAAATCGATCTGTTCTTCAATTCAACCGGAATCACTTTGATTGAAGGCTACGGACTTACAGAAACCGCGCCGATTTGCTGCGTCCGTAATCCTAAAAAGCCGGTTTTAGGAACAATCGGAAAAGTTCTTCCTTACTGCCAGGGAAAAGTCGTCTCTTTAAGCGGAAAAGATTGCAAGGCCGGCGAAAAAGGCGTTCTGTACATAAAAGGCGAAAATGTGATGAAAGGCTATTACAGGCAGCCGGAACTCACTTCGCAGTTTATTCAGGACGGCTGGTTCAACACAGGCGACCTGGTGATTCAGACAATAAACGGAGAAATCATGGTTCGCGGACGCGCAAAAGACACAATCGTGCTTCGTTCCGGCGAAAATGTCGAGCCGTTTCCGATTGAATGCAAACTTGCGGAATCTCCGTACATCGCGCAGGCGGTTGTCGTCGGAAACGAACAGAATTCTCTAGGAGCATTGATAATTCCTGCAAAGGACAAAATCCTTGAGTTCGCAAAAGAAAACGGAATCGAAACAGACAGTTTTGCAAATCTTCTTAAAAATCCGAAAATCAAAGAGCTCATATTCAAAGAGTTTGAACGTCTTATAACCCAGAAAAACGGATTCAAGCATTTTGAAAAAATCGGAAAGTTTGCATTTCTGGAAAAACCTTTTGAAGTCGGAGTTGAGCTTTCCGCAAAGCAGGACATTGTCCGCTACAAAATCAACGAGATTTACAGAAAACAGATTTCCGCGATGTTTCAGGATTCGCCTTCGCTCGTGCAGAACCTTACACAAAACTTGACCCAAAATATCCAAAACCTGACGCAGAACATTCAGAATCTGAAAGAAATTATTCCTGCGCCTGCGGAACTTCTGAACAAACTCAAGAAAAAATAAACAGAACAGCGCGGAATTTATAATTCACAGTGAATGATTCTTGCTTCATCATTGAAACACAAAAAATATCCAGACCGCAAAAGCACAGAAGGCGTGATTTTTCATAAATTATGCATTATCCATTATTAATTATTCATTAAAAATGCTATTAACCCAAATGTCGAGTTTTATAAAATCATGCAAAAATGCACTCTCGGCAAGAACCCGATTATGAAAAACGGCTTCCGCGTT
>CAZSHF010000047.1:0-18839 GCA_964606655.1 uncultured Treponema sp. | reverse complement strand
AATATGTTTCTGGAATTAACACTTCTACAGCAAAGAAAATTGTTGCTTATCGCGACGCAAACGGAAAAATTAAAAGCCGCGAAGAACTTAAAAAAGTTCCGGGACTTGGACCAAAAGCATTTGAACAGTGCGCAGGATTCTTGAAAATTGCAGAAAGTTCTGATCCGCTTGATAACACTTGGGTTCATCCGGAAAATTACGATGTTGCACGCGAAGTTTACCCGACAATTAAAGCGGGCGGAAAAATTGACAACGCAACTAGAAAAGCGCTTTGCGAAAAATACAACATTGGCGAAACAACATTGAACGACATTATAGATGAAATTCAAAAGCCGAACCGCGACCCGCGCGAAGATTATCCGGCACCAATTATGCAAAAAGGCGTTTTAAACTTTGAAGACTTAAAAGAAGGAATGAAAGTTACCGGAAAAATTAAAAACGTAGTTGATTTTGGCGCGTTTGTTGACATTGGCTTACACGAAACTGGATTGATTCACATTTCGGAACTTAGCGACAATTACGTTTCTGACCCGATGGAAGTTGTAAAGGTTGGCGACGTTTACGAGTTTACGATTATTGGCTTGGATAAAGACAGAAAGCGAATTAGTCTTTCGCTAAAAAGCGATGCGGCAAGCAGAATTGGTGGAAAAGGTGACGCAGGTGGTTTCGATAAACTCAACCACCAAAAAGAGAGAGCCTCAACCACCGGTGGCGATGGAAAGCGTAAAGTTGTTGTTGTAAAGAAAGGTGGAAAAGATTATCGGGTCAAGCCCGATAATGACAGGAACCGTGACAAGTTTAATCACCAAGGCGGAAGAAGCGCTAATCGCGAACGGTACAATAACGGAAGCGACGACGGAATGAGTTACAATCCGTTTGCCGCTCTTCTGAAAAAATGATTTT
This sequence comes from uncultured Treponema sp., assembly GCA_964606655.1. GTDB lineage: Bacteria > Spirochaetota > Spirochaetia > Treponematales > Treponemataceae > Treponema_D. Next base: position 17,936 of record CAZSHF010000047.1, on the reverse strand, counting down.
GCCTGCGGGCGAATCACAGAATTTTGTGTTCTTCTGCAAACGGTTTTCGGAATAACGCGAAGTCTGCTTGCCTGCGAGCTAAAAGCGTGAGGGATTGAAGAGGAAATGAGCGGAGCGAATTGAAACGGAAAGCCCGACCCGAGCAGAGCGAGCGGGCACGCCCAAAAAATAAATGCAAACTGTTTTGTTTTAAGGCGGAAGCATTGAGGATTTTTGAAGAATGTTCAGGCGTTCAGCAAATGTTCAGACTGAATAAATCGAAGCGTAACATTCCATCAAATCTTCGGCTTCCGCTTCGTTGTCTGCACAGATTGCGCAGGCGAAATACAAGGCGAGCGCGGATTCCGTTGTAAGATAACCCATCGGAACTGCTCCTTCGCGCCAGACATCGTGGCTTGTTACATAATTTGAAAAATCCAGGGACATTTTCTGCTGCGAAGTGCAGTAAAAGCGCACGCCTTTCTGGTTTCCTGAAAGAAGAAGCGGTTTTAGGGAAAAGTCGCTGTTTTTCATATTTCCGCTTCCAAGCCCGTAAAGCTCAAGAAAAACAGAATGGACTTTTGTGTAAGTTATAAGATTTTTGAAAAGGTCGCTTCTGAATCCCGGATAAAGGCGGAACATGAACATTTTTCCGCTCGCTTCGGTCAAAAGCCTTGAAATCACTTCCTTGTCGAGTTCGCTTGTTCCCGCGAATTCCGATGCAATCGGTCCGCTTTCAGTGAAAATCGGTTTTTCAAGGTTCCAGTTCAAGAAACTTCCCGGCTTGTCAAAATGCAGATTCAAAGGAGAAAGGATTTTTCCTCCGAACGCTACAAAAACTCCGCCTTTTTCTTTTTCCGCGGTTTCAAGAGCGAGCTTTAGATTCTCCGAGGCTTCGATGCTTTCTGAAGGAAGCGACGACGAGCCAGTAAGTACAATCGGAACATCTGAATCCGAAAAAAGCCAGAAAAGCAAAGCCGCCGTGTACGAAAGAGTGTAAGTTCCGTGCGTTATCACAATTCCGTTTGCAGTTCCCGCGTTTATTCTGTTCGAGATTTCAGAAATCAGTTCCGCCCAGTTTGAAGGCTCAAGCTCCTCGCTGAAATATTGTCCTGCCGAAATCACTTGAATCGGCATTTCAGGCTCAAGCCTTTTCGCCATTTCTTTTATTGCCGAAGAATCTCCGTTTGTTATTGTTCCGTCCGCGTGCTGGACAGCGGAAATCGCGCCTCCTGTTGTGATTACGTAAATCACGCTTATGTTCAGCTCTTTTTTTATAAGCGACTTTACAACCTGAGGAACGGCTTTTCCTTTTGTTTCTTTCATCACAAGCCCGGTAAGAAATTCAAGAGGCGGCATTTCCCCGTTTTTAAGTGTCTTGCAGAGCTCAGGATTTTCTTCGATTACTTTTCTCACATAAGGCAAAAGCTCTTTTTCCGTTCCGATTTCCGAAATGTTCAGATATTTAATCAGTTTTTCGGGGCTTGTTCCTGTGTCAAAAGTCGCGCGGATCAAGGTTTTCGCCGCCGCGCTGTGCATTTCGCCGGAATCAAGTTTTTTTATTATGAACGCGAAATTTTCCGCCGTGATTTTTGATTCTGAAATGCTGATGTGGTTTTTGTTCAGAAGGCGCGCGAGTTCAGACGACATCCAGTGCTCCGTGTTCAAAGGTTCTGCGCCCAGATTTATCGCCTGTTCAAAAAAATCCGCACGGTCTTTATAGTCGCAAAGAAATTCCGCGCTGATTCTGGAAATTCCGTACTGTTTTTTGAAACGGATTCTGCGTTCCTCAGGAAGCTCGACATTTATTTCAGTTGAAAGAAGTCTTATCGCTTTTTCGATGCTGAATGTCTGAGGCGGATTCAGTTTTTCAAATTTTGCCTTGTCGTTTTCCCGTTCCTTGAAGAATTCCGTGCAGCCTTTCTGTTCGTTCCAGATCCGGCTTTCGCTCTGGACTTTTTCTCCGGCGGAAAGCATGTTTTCCTGCCGGTTCAGCTCTTCGTTCACGGCTTTACGCGCGAAATTGAATGAATTCAGGTTTCTGAGTTTTATGTAATGAGGATTTTTTTCAGGATAAAGTGCAATCGCGACATAAGCGTTGCATCGGATTTCAGAATCGCCTGAAGAATTTTCAAAGACATGAAGATATTGTGAAAGCCTTCTTAGCTCCTCAAGGAAAATCTGGACTTCCTCGCCGAGTTCAAAAGACGGAGCGGTTGTTATTCTTATGCTTGGGCAGGCGATTCTGTTTTTTTCAGGATTTTTATGCGGATGTGAGAAATGTTTTTTGTCCTCTTCGATTCTGACCTGTTCGATTCTTACGGATTTTTGCCTTGAATGGAAAAAAAGTTTCATGAATCCGTCTTCCGCAATCTTTATGGAAAATCCTTTGAAATTTTTTATTTCCGCCGGAAGATTCAGGTTTCCTGTAAGCCGCTCGATGTCTGAAATCGGAGAAATTTTGCATCCGAGCGCTTTTGAAAGCATTATTGTTTTTTCAAGCGCGTTTTCATTTACTGTGATTTTTCCGGAGTTTTCGTCAATTTTAAAAACTTCTTCGACAAAAGGCAGCTGGATTCTCGCCTCGATATAAACGAAGGATTGATACATAATTTCCTCATAGAAATTAACAGTTGAAAATCAAGAAAAATTATTAAAATTATACCGTTTTTGGATTATTTATGATATACTAAGTCCGATACACAAGAAAAAGTTCATACTTCCATTTTAATTTTAAAAAGGCGAAGCAATTCTAGGAGTTTTTGTGAGCAAACACGATTTTCCGAAAATCCATTTTTACGATCAGGATTTTGTAGACATTTACAACAAGTCATGGAATATGTTGTCGGACTGCTGGTTCGATTCAAAGACAGGCGAAAAATCTTCGGACGGCTATTTTCTTTACCCGATGAACGGCAGGCTTGTAATCGACCAGCTTGAGTCGATTTTCTCTTCATTTTTCCTTGTTTATTCAAACCGCAATTACGACGCGAACAGAAATATTGATTATTTTTACGAACGGCAGGAAGAAAACGGCGCAATCCGCTGGCAGTATGATGTAAAAACAGACGAGCCGATTTTTACGCAGGAAAATCCTGAAGGCGTCGGGCTTCCGCTTTTTGCCTGGGCGGAATTCAATCTTTATCATAAATCCGCGAACAAAAAACGAATCAAAGAAGTTATGCCTGTTCTTCAGAAGCACATGGCCTGGATTGACGCGACATTCAAGCAGGAAAACGGACTTTACGCCGTTCCTGCTGCGGCGAGCACAATGAAGAACGCTCCGCGCGAAAACACTTATTATCCGATTGATTTCAACGCGGCTATGGCTATAAACGCTTCCCATCTTTCTGCGCTTGGCGACATTCTGAACGACAAAGAAATAAGTTTCCAGTACAGAAGAATGTATTTTTCAATCAAGACGCGCATTAATTCAATGATGTGGGATTCAGAGACTGGTTTTTATCACGACCTGGACAAAGAGGAAAACAGGCTTCCTGAAAAGACTATCGCAGGATTCTGGCCGCTTCTTGCCGAAATTCCGAACGCGGACAAATCCGAGCTTTTAATCGCTCACCTGAACAATCCGAAGACTTTCGGAACAGAGCATCCGTTTCCGACGCTTTCTGCGGACAGCCCGAATTTCAGCGAGAACGGCGAAGGTTTTCGCGGAAGCGTTTTCCCGATTTTCAATTTTATGGTTGTGAAAGGGCTTGAAAAATACCAGCAGTATGAAATGGCTCGCGAATGCACAATCCGGCATCTTTATTTCATCCTTGAAGGTCTTATTCCTAACGACGAGAACGAGAAAGGCGATGTTTACGAAGCCTATCTTCCTTGCAAGGAAGGAAAAGCGCTTTGGACTGATGTTCCTGAATTTCCTCGTTCGCATTTCATAATCGCGACAGGACTTTCTTCAATCGCTCTGATGATTGAAAACGTGATCGGGCTTTCAATCAGCCTTCCGCGGAAAACTGTCGACTGGACAATTCCGAACCTTGAGATTATGGGAATCGAGAACCTTTCGCTTAAACGCAACCTGATTACGATTCTGAGCAATAAAAGCAACCGCGGCTGGGAAATCCAGATGGAAAGCGAAAAGCTTTATTACTTCACAATAAACATAATTGACCAGAAAAAGAAAACTTTGCCGATTCCTTCGGGCAAATGTTCTATGCTGATTGATAAACTGTAAGGGAATTTCGAAAAATGAGTTTTTAGAAATTCCTGTTTTACACGATTTTTACAGAACGTAGGAGGCGAATGTGGCGACACCAGAGGCAGTTATCGAAATCGGCTCGACAGGTGTCAGACTGCTTGTAGCCGAGTTTACTTCAGACGGAAAACGAAATGTCCTTGACCGTTCAGAAATGCCTGTTCCTTTGGGACGGGATGTTTTCACGACCGGTTCAATTGCAAGCGAAACCCAGATTTTATGTTTTCATATTTTGAGCCGTTTTAAAGAGCAGCTTTCCGGCTGGGGAATCGAGCCTTCCAGAACAGCTGTAATCGCGACTTCTGCATTCCGCGAGGCGAAAAACAAAGATCCTGTCATGGACAAAATTTTCAGTTCAACAGGTTTCCGCGTGAATGTAATCGACGGAATCGACGAAAACCGCCTTATGTATATGGCTGTGACCGATTTGCTGAAGCAGGAAGATGTCAAGTTCAGCATGGAAGACACAGTGATTCTTGAAGTCGGCGGCGGCTCAACCGAAATGATGCTGATGAAAAAAGGCAAAATGGTCGGCGCGCACAGTTTGCGGCTTGGAACGGTCCGCCTGGAATCCAAAATGGAAAATTCCGCCGAATCTCTTTCCGATGTAATGCGCTACATTGAAGAGTTCGCCGCGAACACAAAAGGTTCTATCGAAAGCGAGATTGATTTTTCCGAAGTCCAGCAGTTTATCGCTGTCGGCTCAGATGCGACGCTTGCCGCGATCAACGCCGGAAAACCGATTTCAACATTCTTGTGGTCGATTGAACGCGACGCTTTTGACAATTTTGTAGACGAAATTCAGGAATATTCGATTGATGAATGTGTCGCGCGTTTTAAGATTTCGTACAACGACGCGCAGTCGCTTCACGTGAGCCTTTTGATTTACAAGATGTTCATTCATCTTACAAATGTGCAGACGATTATTGTTCCTGAGACAAATATTCGCGACGGGCTTATTGGAAACAAACTTGGAGAGCCGAGCGAAGAGTTGAAGCAGGAATTTTTCCAGCAGATAAAAGCGTCGGCGACAAGCCTTTTAAGAAAATATCACGGAGACGAAAATCATGCAGAGCGGGTTCGCCGCTACAGCCTTAAAATTTACGATGCTTTGCAGAATGAAATCGCGCTGGACGAACGTTCAAAGCTTCTTCTTGAAATCGCGGCGATTCTGCATGACATCGGAATTTTTATCCGTATGGACGAACACAATCTTCACAGCGAATACATAATCCGCCATTCTGAGATTTTTGGAATAACGCATACTGAAAACGTGATTTTATCGATAATCGCAAAATATCACCGCGGAAAAGAGCAGCCGCAAGATAACGAACAGTTCCAGATTCTTGCACGAAGCGACAGAATGAGAATCTTGAAACTTACAGCAATTTTGCGAATTGCGGACGCGTTGGACAGAAGCCACGGAAAATCTTTCACGGATTTTACGGTTGAAGCGAAAGGCGATTCCCTTATAATCCGCACGATTGGAAGCCAGAACGTTGCTCTTGAACGGCTTGCATTAAAAGAAAAAGGCGAACTTTTTGAATCGGTTTTTGGCTACAAACTGATTCTGATTTAGGAAGGACAAGAAGGGAGGCATATCATGGAGCCACGTTTTTTTAACAGAGAATTATCTTGGATAGAATTTAACAATCGCGTGCTTTTTCAAGGACTTAGAAAAGAACTTCCGCTTATGGAACGAATACAGTTTCTTTCGATTGTCACAAGCAATTTTGACGAGTTTTTTCAAGTTCGCGTTGCTTCGGTAAAACGAACGATGATGGAAAATCCTGATTTTGTGGATATTTCGGGGCTTACATCAGAAATGGTTTTGCATCAGATTTCTTCCCGTTGCCATCAGATTTCTAATGTTCAGCATGACTGCATAAAAAACGACATAATTCCTGAACTGGAAAAGAAAAACATTGTTTATGTTAAGCCTGAAAATTTTACAAGGCAGCAGACGGATTATGCGCAGAATCTTTTCAGGACAGAGATTTTTCCGCTTTTAACTCCGCTTAGAACAGACACAGAAGTTTTTCCAACCGTTGCAAATCTTTCGCTTTACGCGGCGTTTTTGCTGAAGCCGATTTCAGGAATCCGCAATTCAAATGAAGAGCTTAAAGGCGATGATGATTTGCCAAGAATCGCGCTTGTTGAAATTCCGCAGGGAATACAGCCGATTGTGTGGCTTCCTTCGGAAAACCGCAATAAAATGTTTGCCTGCACAGAAGAAATTGTTGCAGAATACGGAACGCATCTTTTTCCTGGCTTTGCAGTTCAGGAAACGCTGATTTTCAAGATTTCGCGCGATGCAGATTTTGCAGTTGAAGAAGATTCTGGGCAGAACTTTATTCACGAAATGGAAAAAGTTTTGATTCAGCGGAAATATTCTTTTGTCGTTAGAATGACTTGCAACAAAACGAGCGAAACAATTTCAAAATTTCTTATAGAAAAGTTCAATCTTACTGATGATGATGTTTATTTTGTCGATGATTTTGTTGATCCTTCGATTTTGCCGGAACTTAGAAGCGTTGATGAAAACGGAAAAATGAGTTATCCAAAATGGCAGCATTTTTATCCAAGCGATTTACCACAAGGCGAACCTTACTGGGACATTTTAAAGCAGCGGGATGTTCTTCTTCACGTTCCTTATGAAAGTTATGAGCCTGTGATTAATTTTTTGAATGACGCGGCGGACGATCCAAATGTTCTTACGATAAAAATGACACTTTACAGAACAGGAAAAGATTCTCCGATTGTAAAGGCGTTGGAAAAAGCGGCGCAAAACGGAAAGCAAGTTGTTGTTCTTGTTGAATTAAAGGCACGTTTTGATGAAGAGCGAAACATTGCCTGGGCAAACGAACTTGAAGAAGCAGGCGTTACTGTAATTTACGGACTTGTTGATTTAAAAGTTCATGCGAAAATCATGATGGTTATGCGGCGCGAATCTGACTCGATTGTTCGTTACGCGCATCTTGCAACTGGAAACTACAATCCAAAAACAGCAAAACTTTATTCTGATCTTTCGATTTTCACGACGAATTACGACATTGTAAACGACGCGACTCAGTTTTTTAATCTTGTAACAGGTTATTCAACTTTGCAGAATATGAAGCAGCTTGCAATGGCTCCGGTTACATTAAAGTCGCGTCTTCTTTCGATGATTCAGAGGGAAATTGACAGAACTGATTCAGAACGACCTGGACTTATCGTTGCAAAGATGAACAGCCTTACTCATTCTGAAGTTATCACGGCACTTTACAAGGCAAGTCAAGCGGGCGTTAAGATTTTGCTTAATGTTCGCGGAATTTGTATGCTTGTTCCTGGCGTTCCGGGTTTGAGTGAAAACATAAAAGTCGTTTCGATTGTTGACCGTTATCTTGAACACGCGCGAATCTTTTATTTTCAGAATGGCGGAGCGGAAGAAATATATCTTTCAAGCGCGGACTGGATGAACCGAAACCTTGACAGAAGAATTGAACTTATGTTTCCGGTTTTGGACAGAGACGTTTTCAAGGAAGTAAAGTCGATTTTGAACACATATTTTGAAGACAACACAAATGCGCAAGTTCTAAAGGAAAACGGAACTTGGGAACCTGTAAAACGAAATCCAGATGAAAAGGAAAAACGAGCGCAGGAAATTCTTTACAAGAAATACAAGCGACGCGCGGATTCTGCAAACAAAGAACCGAAAATTGAATTTCAAGTGAGAAGAAAAAATTGACAATTGAAAGTGTCACACAGATTTGGAAATTGCTACGCAATTTCAATGAAGAGACGACGTTAGTCGGCTCAAAATCTGTGTGGCAATCTTGAAAAATATCGACTTGCATTTTGAATTAAACAGACATATATTCTAAATATGAGCCAAACACAGAAACTGCTTGCTATGATTATGTCTGGAATGCAGGATAAGAATATTTCTTTTTCGGAATTAAAGAATTTTCTTATTGAACTTGGATTTTCCTTGAGAATAAAAGGCGACCATCATATTTTCACACGGCACGATGTTCAGGAAATTATTAATTTGCAGCCTGATGGCAACAAAGCAAAGCCTTATCAGGTCAAACAAGTAAGAAATTTGATTTTAAAATACAAACTAGGAGGCTCAGAATGACTCGATATGAAATAATTCTTTACTGGAGCGATGACGATGAACGCTATATTGCAGAAGTTCCTGAACTTCCTGGCTGCATGGCGGACGGAGAATCTTATTCAGATGTTTTAAAAAACGTTGAAATTGTGATTTCTGAATGGATTGAAACTGCAAAACTTGAAGGAAGAGAAGTTCCAGTTCCGAAAGGCAGATTGGTTTATGCTTGAAAATCAGGAATTATAAATGAGGAAATAGGAAAATCGTTAGATTTTCCCACAGTCATACGCAACGGCTTTGACAGTGTGCGTGGTAATCCTGCAAAGTAGCAGTTTGCATTTTGAATTGAGTTCAATTAATAATTATTAATTGATATTTTTGTTGAAAAATGCGTTAGGCAATGGAAGCGTTTTGCTGAAAGCAAAAGGCGAGCGAAGCGATAATTGTTCGTTCATCATTTTGTGTTTCTTGCTTCGCTTCCCAGTTTTGTTTACAAAACTGGCTAGTTGCATTTTTAATCATAGCGAAGCGAGACCAAGCGTTAGCGGGCGCTGGAACTGCCGACCTGAACTCAAGTGAAGGGAACGCCCAAATTAATAATTATACATTATAAATTATTAATTGATTTCAGAGGTTGTTAATGATAAATCTTCCGACAAAAGTAAAGATTCCTTTTTTGTGGGGAAAAAGCGTTTTTGAAAAATCTGTCTGGACAAACATAAATCTTATTGTCGGTCCGAACGGCTCTGGAAAAACTATTCTTGCATCCGAAATTCAAAAACAGTTTGAAGAAAAAGGCTACGATTCCGCGTTTTTGCAGAGCGACAGAACGAATCCTGACGAAATATTGAAGATTCTTAGAACTGACAAAGTTGTCCGCGAAAAAATCGAAGATGTTCTTTCAAATATGTACGGAAAATCAATCCGCTTTGAAGAAAAGGACGACAAAACTTTTGTTCCGATTGTTGTGAATAAAAACCAGGGGCTTGAATACAATCTTCGCGACCGTGAATGTCATGGATTGAAAGGAATTTTAACTCTTCTTGTTTTCTTGTATGCATCAAAAAAGCGGCTTTTGATTATTGACGAGCCTGAGCTTCATCTTCATCCGCAGTTTCAGCAGTTTTTTATGAACGAAATCCGCCGTGTTTCAGAGGAAAATCCTGAGCGCGTTTTCTTTTTGATAACACATTCTCCGTATTTTATTGACTTGCGTTTTGCCGAAGATTTGCTTGGAGTTGTCGTTTGCCACATAAATCGTTCTCCAACTTACATTGATTGTCTTTCAGACAATGACGAATCTTTGTTCCGCCGTTTTTTGCCGCGTTTTAATACTTATCACAAGCAGTTTTTCTTTTCTGACAACCAGATTTTTGTTGAAGGCTACACAGACAAGCAGATGTTTGCAAATCTTTTGTGCTGCATCGACAATAAAAACGGAACTGCCGGAACTGGAATAATCGATGTCGGCGGAAAAGACGAACTTGGCGTTTTCTTTAAAGTCTGCGCGCTTTTGGGAACGGAAGGACGGATAATAACAGATTTGGATTCGCTTTTCTGCGGAAAACTTCGCGATGAAGTTTGCGAAGATGAACGAGTTGAATCTTGGCTTGTGGCTCAGAAAGAAAAGCAGATGGATTTTTACAGAAGCCTTTTTACCCGAAAGGAACTTGAAAGTCCGATTCATCTTGAAAAACTTATTCGTCGGCTTGAACTTTTTTTAATCAACATTGGAAAGTTTATTTACGAAGTTGATTTTTCTGTTTCCAAAGAAGTTGACTTGTTTGTGGAAAAAGTTCAGGCGCTTTACGAAAAATATGAAAAGCCGGAAGAACTTGACACATTTAAAACGGTCGTTCTTCAAGGAATTGTAAATCTTGGTCAAAAACTTAAAGACATCCTTCCGATTCCGCTTTCAGAAACAGTTCCGATAATCACAAATCTTAAAAACTATATTCTTGCGGCGTTTGAAAGCGCAAAAGTTTTCATTCTTCCTAATGGCTGCATTGAGCATTATTACATCGAAACGAAAGTGAATTATATGCCGATTTCTGGGAAAGATAAACTTTTCCACACTGAATTTGAAGCGATGATGAACGAATCGCAAGACGAGCTTAAATCAAATTATAAAGAACTTGTTTCGATTCTGAACCGTGCCTGCGTCCGCGGCTAAAATGTAGACAATGGCACTGGTTTTCGGGCATTGATTTTCGCGGAAGTTCAGGCAATTTTTTTGCAATTTATAAAACTCGATATTTGGTTCATTTAGTGGCATTAATCAGGGTTTTCTGGAATCAGGTCGTAACGGAATCGTTTTTCCTTTTTCAGCTCTTCGTTTCCGCTCTCCGCGATTTCAAGAAGCTCGTCGATGTGTCCGACTACAATATCGATGAATGTTCCGTCAAGTTTTGTGTCGCGTTCTTTTTTCATTTCGCTTATGAATTCTTCTTTTGTGAACGGAGCTTTATAGCTTCTGTAAGACAAAAGCGCGTCCGCGACATCTGCGACGGCGACAAGTTTTGCTTCGGCAGGAATTTTGTCAGCCTTCAGTCCTTCTGGATAACCTTTTCCGTCAAGCCGCTCGTGGTGATAGTAAATTATGTTTCGGCAAGTCTCGCGTGTTTCGCGGCTCAAAGAAACCGCCGGAAGACTGTCAAAAAGTTCGCGTCCTTTTACAGTGTGCTGTTTTATTGCTGCGAATTCTTCGTTTGAAAGCGGACCGTTTTTGTCAAGAAGAGAATCGCTTATGTAGCATTTTCCCAAATCGTGAAGCTGCGCGCCGAACGCAATGTCGGCTTTTTGTTTTTCATTGTCCAGATATTCGTATTTTGTTCCTTTCAGATGAGAGAGAATGAATTTTGTGTAAGTCTCGACATTTCCTGTGTGAATTCTTAGATACGCGCTGTGATAACTTGTGATTGCCGTGCAGAATTTAACAGTTTCAATTTCCGATTTTTTCAAGGCTTCGTTGTAGGCTTTTATCTGCCGTTTGCTTCTGTCAAAAGCCGAAAGAAACGGAAATCCTGCAAGACAGACAATCGCGACTTCGCACAGAAAAGGAATTCCTTGTCCTAAAATGTATGGAAGCCGTTCATATTTTTCAAACGAAATCGATTTGTAGTCGCAGGTCGCTTTGAACACAAAATAGCCAAGAACTGTAAGGGCCGCGACTGAAATTATGTAAGGCTTGTTGTCAGTTGAAAGAGCGATAATCACAGGAAGAAGGTAAAGGACAGTAAGAATCACAAGCGGAAGATTTGATATGAAAGTCATTGCGGCAATCATGATTACAGGAAGTCCGTAAATCAGATTCGGAAATTTGATTCCGAATGCGGAAAAAACCGCTGTCCCGAAAATCACAGAAATCAGATAAATGAACGTCTTTGCCGAAAAGTCAAAAATCGGCGTGTTCTGAAGGATTATAAAAATTATTCCGAGAAGAAAAAGCGACGCAGATGAAATTATGAAGATTCTTTTTATCATTGAATTGTTCATGGCATTGAAATACTGAAAAGACAAACTTAAGAATTTCCGAGATAAAAAGATTATAAATCCAGATTTTCAAAAGTTCAAATTAATTTTGCAGGCTGAGGATTGGAATACAAATCGGAATGTGATTTGAAATCAAGCCATGAAAATCTGCCCGCGCAGGCTGAAATTTAAAACTGTTCAAGAATTTCAAAATCCTGGACTTCAAAATATCCGTCTTTTGAGCCTTTGTAGGAAAGTTTTCCCGGCTCGTTCGGGATTATTCTTCCTTCAAACCTGAAAACTGACGACGCGTTCTTTTTGATTTTTTCAATTGTTTTTTCGTCTGAAAGAATCGTGTAGATTTTTCCGTCCGGGGTTTTTATGCACGGATACTGGAACGGAACATTTCCCTGATAGAGAATTGTTCCTTCGGCGGTTGAAATATTTGAGCCGTTTTCTGCGCCGCCGTTTTCTGATTTGCGTGAAGCGTTTCCGTAATCAGAAGATTTTTCAGTCTTGCTTTCGGATTTGTCTTTGTAAAGCGAACCATTGTTTTTTGACATTGAACTGAAGACGAATGCGGCAGAAAAAAACAGAACCGCCGCAAAAAAACAAGCCGATATTTTTTTCATATAAAACTTCCCTTGTATATAATTTATTTTACCAGGACATACATAACAACATCGTCAGAAGACGGAAGCGAAATATTTACTGTCGGGCTTTGATATTCCGGGATTTTGCCCAGATAATGCACGCTCATTCCGTACTGGTAAAGTTCGGTTTGGCTTGCCGCGTAGTAAACAAGCGGAAGGCTTTGCGTCGGTGTTGTGTAGATTTTGTATTGCACAGAAGCGCTGCCTTCTCCGTAATCCGAAATTGAAAAACTGCTTAAATCAATCGCGTTCAGCCCGATTCCGTAAACAGAATCCGCTTCCACGGATTTGTTCAAGGTTTTTAAAGATGTGTCGCTTCCGTCCGCGTTCGCAATCACTTGCGGAAATTTAAACAGAACTGTAAGAAAATCCTCGTAGTTTCCGTTTGCTTCGGTGAATCCCAAGGTTTTCAGCGCGTTTGTAATCGCTTCTTCCTCGTAATACGCGTTTGTCGCAATCTGGTGAATCAGAGGAATTCCGCCGTAGTTGTGCATAAGATATGTTCCGAACGCGTAAGAATTCGCGTAGTCGTAAGTTCCGCTTTGTCCGTTCGCGCTTGTATAAGCCCAGACTCCTTCCGCGAATCCTAAATATGTTCCGATGTCAAAATATTTAAGCCGTTCAAAAAGGCTTGTGTCGTCATTCGTTCCCAGAGTTTCAGAAAGAAGCTCCTCGGCGATAAGGCTCATCATTTCCTGAAACCATGTTGTGTGTTCCGTGTCGTGGTTTATGCATTTCTGCACAAACTGAATCAGATGCTGGAATTCGTGCGCGCTTGTTGAATAAACTGAATCGGGATTGTTCTGGAACATCCATGAATCGATGTGGAGAACCTGCGCTTCGTTTGAATTGGAAATCTGATTGGAGCTGGAAGCGTATGAGCTGCTGTTTAAAAACAGATCTGTCGGGTCAAAATATCCGTAAGTTCCGTTTTCTGTGTTGCTTTCCTCAGCGTCGCCGAAAAGGTCGTACACAAGAAAATTGATTTTGTCGCTGGCGGAGATTTCAATTATATTTGAATATTGTGTGGTCGCTTCGTTCTTTCCGAAAATCTGTGTTTCTTTCTCGTAAACCGAATCAAATTTTTCCGCGAAAGTTTCAAAGTTCATTTTGTTTTCGTCAATGTAATTTTTTGTCGAGAACGGCCCGATGTACCAGACATTGCAATGTTCTCCTGCGGCTTTTAAAGTCGCGCTTTTTGATGCCATTCTGATTGAGCCGCTCGCGGTTTCACCTGCCGCGACATAAAATTTTTCTGTGTCGCCGACAGAATAGTTCTTGTATTTTGAGACTGCTCGTTCTGCGGAACGGACGCTTCTTTCGCTTTCAGAAAGGATTTCGCCTTTTGGGATTGAATTGTCAGGGATTCTGAATCCGCAGCGTGAATGATTTTTGGAGAGTTCTTCAAAAACGTTTCCCGAATCAGTTTCCGAATCATTTTGCGCGCTTTCATATAAAGTCCTTGAAGCTGTGTTTCCTGTGTTTTGGCTTTCGACCTTTTTTTCGCCTTTGTTCACTTTCACAAGATAGGCGGTTTTTCCTGTAAGGCTTGAATCAAAACTTACGCTTGAGCTCTGGACAAGAATGTAGTTTCCGCTTGAAGCTAGGCTTTCGGAAGAAACAGCTTTGTTTCCTGCCAGAAAGTCGCACGAAGAAAAACTCAAGGCAAAAAATAAAGCGGCGGAAAACGCGGAAATGAGTTTGACGGAAACGGATTTGAACGTTTTTTTCATAAGAATTCTCTCCTGTAAAAATTGTCTGGAAATTTTTCAATGCGATTTTGCATAAAACCGGAACGTTTTTCTTTAAAAAGAATATTCAAAAACTCTGGAAGTTACAATGCTCCGCTCCCGGACGCAGAATCTTTTATAAAAAATATAATGTGTAAGCCGTGAGTTTTTCCTGCAATGCATCCTGTTCTTTTCTTGTTCTGGCTGTTTTTCTTTCTGTTTTCTATTCCTGTTCTTTTGGAATAATTTAAAGTTTGAATAAAATTTGTGTTAGGCTTATAATGTCGCGTATGGACTCACAGGCTTTGCTTAAATCAATCAGAAAAAGTTTTTATGAAAATGAAAGTTCCAATTCAACTTATTTGTCCTTGTCGGAAAATCTGATGAAAGTCTGCCGCGAGATTTCGGATTCCGGCGAAATTGAAATCAACCTGAAAAACGAAACGACACCTTTGGCTCCGTTTCTGAACATTCTTGAAAAACTTGATGTTCCGGACGGGATTTTAAAGGAATCCGTTTACGGGCTTCAGTACGAGACTTTTAAATCGTTTTTGAAAGACGGATTTCCGGCGGAACGGAAAGACGCTGTAATCCTTGAGGAAATCGATTACGAGCAGAAAAAAATCAGGGAAGCGGTGATTTCCATTCTTGAAAAATGCTTTTCCGGAAAAGCCGTGATTTACAATGCCCAGAAAATAAGCGACGACGCTCTAAAAATCCTTGAGGAAATCGAAGATTCGGAAATAAAAGGAAAATTCATTTTCTGTTTCAACAGTTTTGAGACAGAGAAAATCTCTCCGGCTTTAAAACATTTCACGCAGAGAATATTCAAGCAGGAAAATTATTTTGTTCTGAGCGGACAGGAAGATTTTTCGGAAAGCGATTTTTCTTCTGAGGAAGAACGTGGAAGCCGGCACGATTTCCAGAAAATTTTTGAGGTTTTAAAATCGTACAGGAGTTTTCTTGACATCAAAAAGGCTTACGAGCTTGTCAAAAAAATCGACAGCCTTGATATTCTTCACGAGGCTAATCCAGAGGACGCGCGGAAAATCTATCTTGAGATGGGAATAACCGCGTTTTACTTTGGCGACACTGATTCGGCAAGTTTTTATTTCAGCAGTATCGCGGAGCATCAGGCGGACGATTTGTGCGATTGCTACGCTTTTTATTATCTTGCCTATGTCTCAAGCAAAAAGAACATGAACTCGGTCGCCTTGAAATATATTCTAAAGGCGATTTCCAAAGCGAAAAAATTTCAGGACGAGCCGGTTTACGCTCTTTCCGTGATGATGGAATACATAATCACAGAACGGACGGACTCGCAGTATTCGACGACAAAATACTTTCAGGCTTTGAATCTGCTTGAAAAACTCGGGCTTAAAAACAACAGAATCTACACTTCGCTCATAATTCCTTACGGAATCGTCTACGAGAAAAGCTTGAGAGAAGAGATGCTTGTTCAGGTTGAAAAATCAAAGGAAGAGGCGGAGAAAATCGGGAACAACTTCGGGCTTTCAATCGCCTGCCACTGGATGGGAATTCTTCTGACGCACGAGGACAAAAAAGAGGAAGCGTTGAAATGGTACACAAAATGCTTTAAATTCCGCGAGGAAATGGGCGATTTCTCTTCGCTTATAAAAGTAATAAACGGGCTTTCCTACGAATATATGATTGGCTCGGATTACAAGGAATCGTACAATCTTGTGAACAAAGTCATAAAGAATCTTCTTGAAATCAAAGATTATGCTGAAATAATAATCACATTGTACAATCTTTCGCGGACCTGCTTTTATTCAAGAAATTTTGAAATCGCGTCCGAGCTTTTCCAGACAATCTCAAATCTTCTTGTGACTTTTGAAATTTCTGATTTGTGCATGAATTCCTTTCTGCCTGAGGCAAACGATATTGTCGCGTACAAAGCGGCTCTTGAATTTTTCCGCGGCGAATTCACTCACGCCAAGATGAATCTTCACAATATGCAGAACAACGGAAAAGCGTTCATGCCGATTGAAGAAATCGTCAGATTTTTCCTTGAATCTCTGGTTTCGCTTGAAGAAGGAAACAAGGACGAGGCGACAAGAATTTTTGACAAATGCGTAGAGGATTTTTTTGCAATCGGAGTTACGCAGGAACACAGAATCGTCTTTATGTTCTATGAGTTCGCGAATCTTCTTGAAAAAAAAGGATTTGAGAAAGAAAGCAGGGAATATTTTTCACGCGGATTTAAAATCGCTTCGGAAAAGAATCTTGTGAATTTCACAAAAGGAAAATCTTCTCTGACTTTGGAAGAATATCTTTCCGGCGTTGAAAAGTTTGAGCCTTTGAAGATAAGTCTTTCTTCTCTTGAGGAAAAGGCTGAAAAAGAACAGCTTGTGAACCAGCTTCACAAAAAACTCCGCGACTCTCAGTTTCTGAACAAACTTTCTTCCAGCCACGCGAAGGATTTTTCCGATTCAAGGTTTTCGCTGAACATTGTCCAGTCGGTTTTTGACTACACTTTGGCGGACGCGGTTTTTCTTTCGGAAAAAAAGGACGGAAAATGGCAGATTCTCTCACAGTCTGTCCGCGAAAATATAAAGAAGCCTTTGAAATCAGCCTGGGAAAAACTTTCAAGGCAGAAAAAAATCGTTGAAGTGAAAAAAGGGTTTGAAATCAAACAGAAATTTGAGGCAAAAAGCGGAACGGAAAACGCGAAGGCGAAAGAGGACAATTCTGAAAGCGGACGACGCACTGAGGACGAACGCCAGATTGTTTTCATAAACCTTTCGCGGTTTGAATTCGTCGGCGGAATGATAATCTATCTTCAGAAAAGATTGAGCCTGAGTTCGGAGGAACTGAACATCCTGAACATTGCGGCGGCGAATATCCAGGCGCAGATTGTAATGCTTAAACAGAACGAGCATCTTGCGATAATTTCCGCGACCGACCAGCTTTCTATGCTGAACAACCGCCGCGCTCTGCACAATCATCTTAGCCTTGAAAGCGAAATGATTCGGCGTTACGAAAAAAAACGGAATATGTATATGCACGACGCGATTTCGTTTCTGGATTTGGACAACTTTAAATATTACAACGACACATTCGGGCACGAGGCAGGCGACCTTCTGATTTCGTCTTTCGCGAACCTGATGAAATCTGTCTACAGGAAAGTTGATTTTATCGCGCGTTTCGGCGGAGACGAATTTGTTGTGGTTCTTCCGAACACAAACTGCCAGGAAGCGGCGCGGGCGGCGGAACGTCTTTACGAAGCCTTGACGCTGAAAGAATTCTTTATTCCTGAGCTTGAGAAAATGCTTGGAAAAAAACTTGTCATTCCTGAAAACAGAAGGCTCGGGTTCAGCATGGGAATCGCGGCGAATTCAGACGAGGAAGACATTTCTGATCTGGACACGACGATGATAAACGCGGACAAAGCCTTGTATTTTTCCAAACAGAACTGTAAAGGAACTGTGACAATCTGGTCCGACATAAAAGATAAAATCGACGGGACAAAGCTTCCTTGCAAGGAACGATAAAAGCCGCTTTCAATGCGGAATCCTTGGCTGGACTTTGGATTGTAACGAAGAAGTTTTTTAATTATTATCCCAAATGTCGACTTTTATAAAACTATGCAAAAATGCACTTTCGGCAAGAACCCGATTATGAAAAACGGCTTCCGCGTTCGTAAAAAAATTATGGTGATTGAGTTTATCGAAATCACTAGACAAGTGGTTTTTCAGAATTATTGAAAAGTTGTACTCACTTGTGCAGATTGTTTTTCAAATCGGAACCTTGTCTGCGTGCATTTTTTA
>CAZSHF010000046.1:3352-19260 GCA_964606655.1 uncultured Treponema sp. | reverse complement strand
CGGAACCTTGCCTACGTGCATTTTTTATTGTTTGCAAAGAAAATCGACATTTGGGGTAATAGACTTGTTCGATAACTTCGTCATCAACAAGTCGACGAGTTTAAAATCGCTTAAATACGCGATTTTAAACATCGCACTTCAAAGCAATCTGTTCTGAAACTGAAGTTTCTGAACAGGTCTAATTTTTGTGGTACAAATCATTTTTAAATTATGTGAATCATTTCTGAAAAAAGCACGCTGGCTGAAAAAATCGACCGGCGTTTTTTTTGAAATCTAGTTGACTTGAAAGTTTGTGATTTTTATATCCAAAGAACCGTCCCAAAATCCTTCGGAAATTTCTTTGTTGGTTCGTTCTGAATAAACCAGCGATTCATTTATTCTTAACGGAATAAAGTTCTGCTCGTCATAATCTATTTCAAGCGAATAGATTGTCAGCTCTTTGTTGTCGTATGAAATCTTTCTTGATTTTACAGTTGTTTTGATAAAGTCATACAGTTCGTCAATTGTCTTGAATTCGATTTTTGTATCTGAATAACGCTCTAATTCGGAACTGTAATTTTCATCACAAGGTTTTAATCCGCACAGAAAAAGTTCTCCGCTACCTGCGCCGTCAGAAACTGTCATATTTCCAATGACAGAATCCGGAGTTACATCAGAAATAGAATATTCAAATGTGTAGTTTTTAATTTCAGCGTCTTTCCACTTTTGGTTCATATAATTGAACTGTTCGTCGTCAAAAGTCCAGTGCTGATTGGCTTCGCTAGAGCAAGACAAAAATCCAAAACTCATTATGGCAAATAAACCTAAAAATAAACTTTGAGCAAGATTTTTTTTAGCCATAAACATAAATTCTCCTCTCCTTACAAGATATATTTTCATACAATTTAAAATTCTGTCAATCTTTTTTCTAATTGCATCACGGAAATCAGTTTTTGCAAAAATTATGGTGGTTGAGCCTGTCGAAACCACAAATTTAACAAATTTTATTTGAATTTAGGTCATTTCGAGAGCCTCAATGACCATATATTCTTAAAAACTGATTTCCGTGTAATTGCATAAAAGTCTGGAATCAAAAATATTTCTAGTGTTTTTGCGTTTCTGACAATATAATTAAATGGAACTGCAAAACCAGTCGGTTGAAAAATCTAAAACTTAAAGACAGCCTTTTTGCCATGTCTTTGCATAAATCGGAAAAAACAGATGGACAAAACAGAATCAAATCGGAATCAGAACTTTCAGGCGGAACCAGAAAATGAAATTCATACTTCGGGAATAAAAAGCGAAGCGCGGCTTTCGTTTATGGAATGTACAAGCATAATTGTCGGACATGGCGTCGGAAGCGGAATTCTTGCGGTTCCCTTTTTGGCTTCGCGGAACACTTGGTGGGATTTTTTCTGGATAATCGGAATTGCTTATGCAGTAAATCTTCTTCTTCATCTGATGATTGCCGAGCTTTCTTTGAACAACAAAGGCGCGCAGTTTGTTAAATGTTTTCAGAACGAGCTTTTCACAGGAATTCTTGCAGGAAAAGCGGGCAAAGCCATAACTTGGATTGTGTTCGCGTGTCTGGGATTCAGCGTTTTGTGTAATGTCGTCGGATTCATAACAGGAAGCGCGGCGGTTTTGAATTCCTGGTTCGGACTTCAGAATATTGCAGGAATGCTGATTTATTACATTTTTGCGGCGAGCGTTGTTTTTTTCGGAATGAAATTTGTGGGAATCTGCGAAAAATACAGTGTTTTCGCGATGATTCTGGTTGTCGGAATTCTGTTTGTCGCCACATTGAATTCTGAATTGAGTCCGCTTCCGAACAGATTTATCGCGTCGTCAAATCTTATGGCTTTGTACAGCACTGTAAGTTTTTCTCTTTCCGCTGTGATGTCTGTTCCGCAAGTTGTAAAAGGTTCATACGGAAAACGAAAAAAAATTGTCGGAGCGATTGCGGCAGGAACCGGAATAAACGCGTTTTTGATAATTGTGATAACTTTTATGACTTTAATCGGCGCGGGAAAAGCGATAACTAAAAACGGCGCGCTCGTTGACCTTTCCGCACATCTTGGCGGCTGGGTAAGTGTTGTCGGCTACATTTTTTCGTTGCTCGCCCTTTCGACATCTTTTTGGGCGAACACATTGAATATGCGCGACGTAATCAGTGAACAGACCGGCTGGAACAACAGGCTGAGCTGGTTTCTGGCGTCTTTTCCGTGCCTGATTCTTGCTTTGTTCGGATTCACAAGTTTTGTGGGATTCGCGCGGATTGCAGGCGTGATTCAGGTTCTTACAGGAATCGGAATAATTCTTGCGTACAACCGTTCCCGGAAAAAAGCGGGCGGAAGCCTAATCTGCGGAAAATTCGGAACATTGCCTTTTCAGATTTTAGTAATCGCAAGTTCGCTGATTGCGACAATCGGTTCAGTTCTGAAGGTTTTGTAAAATCAAAGCGACTGAAGGGATTTTGCATTTGAAGAAGTTTCAAAACTCGCCTGGCTTTTGAAACTTCCTCGGTTATCTGTTCCCTTTTGCGCGATTATGCGATTTGCAAAGCATCTGGCAGTTTGAAATATCTGTTGAACCGCCCTTGCTCCAGGCGGTCACGTGGTCGGCATCCATTTCGTTAAGTTTCCAAATTTTTGTTTTATTTGGATTTTCGCTCAAGGCACAAAGCGGACAATTTGATGTATGGTTTTCATTCGCTTCATTAGTCTGTTTTTGATAAACCAGTTTTTTTGTTCTTTCATCAAAAATCCGGATATTCAAAAGAGTTTTGTCTTGTTCGTTTCCTAAAACATATTCAAAAACACCTCTTCGGGAAGTTACAAAATCATCAGCCAAAAGTTCTGCGACTCTATCCCAAAGTTTATTCAGGTCATACGGATTTTTATGATATGTTTCGTAAAGCCTTCCCCATTCTAGACCTTTCATTTCGCTGACAATTTTTATAAATGTCTTGTCCGTCCAGTTTATAACTTCATCAAAATATCCTTGAAGTTCTGTTATGTTATCGTCATTCCGATGCTTGCTCATATATTGCTCTATAGAACAATCATTGTGAACAGAAATCCATTCCAACGCAGTATGCAAGAAATCCTGGCGCTTTGCGCTTCCAGAAACATAATCTGACCAGACTTGAATTCTTGAATTGTTAGAATTTGAAAAATATTCCTTTGCCTTTGTTACAAAAGGTCCAGAATATATCGCATTTAAAAGTTCCTGCTCGTTGAGCGGAATTCCTGCGATATTTATTGTCTTGAACCATTCTCTGATTTCTGTTTCCGTGCCTTCACATTCATATACAGTGAGTTTTGTTTGTAAAAATTTTTCTTTCACATCTTTTGGAAGAGAATCAATATATTGAATGCGACCGTTGGTTTCGATTGCAAATTTTCTAGTGACAAATCTTCCGATTGATGTAATTCGTTGTTGTCCGTCTAAAATTTCAAGTCGACCGTTTAGTGTTTTTACAAAATAAATCAGCCCGATTGGATAGTCTTTTAAAATTGAATCAATCACCGCCACATCTTTTCTTCCGTCAGCGTAAATATAATTCCGCTGATATTCCGGCTGGATAGTAAGTTTGCCATTTAATCCAAAAAGTCCTTTGCCTTCAAGCTCATTGTAAACAAAACCTTCGCAGATTTCTTCAATTGTGTAGAATTTTAGTTCACTTTTCATTTTACACTTCTCCATATCATATTATTTCTAAATATATATAGTGCAAGGATGATAAAAACTGACAATCAAATCGCTAATTTTTTATTATTTTACAAGTTTTTATGTTTTATAAAAATTCTTTTGTAAACCCGTTCGCCGGCAACAACAGGTTGTGAAACTCCAGATGAAGAATCCCATAATCCATTTGAAAATCCTTTTCCTTCGCTTTCTGTCGCACCAAGAATTTCAAACTGCTCCGGGCAATATTTGTCCAAAAAACTGATTGGAACTCCCATTGCGCCTTCATAGTCTGACGGAATCGCATCTGTATAAGGAACTTCTATCGCATTGTAGTTATCATATTTTGGATAGCCGTTTTCTTTTATTTCTTTATGTTTCGGATGTTTCAAGTTTTGATTTAATGGATTCAATTGCAAAGGATTGTGTCTTCTTCCGTGTTCAAGATTTGTGTACCAGCAGGAATTTCCAAGACGAGTGTAATCTCCTTTATAACCAAGCCTCTCCGCTTTCTGTCTGTCGCTTGCCTTGATTTCTACTCCCTCTGGAACTCCAAATACCATATCACTGCCGTTTCCTGTCGCTCCGAGCCAAAGTTTATTTTTCATAATAAGTGGAAAAATTTCTTTATAAGTGATTGCATTCATATTTCCAATAACAAGAAACTTTTTATTCTCTTCAAAAATCCATGCAATAAATTCCCTGAAAAGAGAAAACGGCGGATTTGTTACAACAACGTCGGCTTCTTTTAATAATTCGGAAACTTCTGCACTTCTGAAATCTCCTTCGCCTTCAAGATAATGCCATTTCAGTTTGTCGACATCTCGAGGAGGTTCTTCATCTTGCGTAAGCGTAAAAATCTTTCCGTGCTTTGGAGATTTTGCCGCATCGTATTCTGCGTTTTCTGTTTCAAAGAGTGTCGGCTGCCAGTCAAAGTCAGGTTTTGGATTCTTGCTGTCATAAGCATACGAAGTGGAGATAAGTTTTTTCAGCCCAAGATTGTCAAAATTTTTTGCGAAAAATTTTGTAAAGTTGCTCCATTCCGGATCATCGCAGGGACAAAGCACAGTTTTTCCGCGGAACACATTTTGGTCGTATTCAATATATGCGTTCACTTCTTTTTGAATATCAGAATACTGTGTATAAAACTCGTCGTTTTTTGCGGTTTTTGCAGCAGAAAGATTTTTATTTGTCATATATTTCTCCACACAAGACGGAATTATACTCGTTTTTTACAAATTAGTCATTTGGTTTTTCGGGGCAAAAGCTGAGTTTGCCATCTTCATTCTCCATCTGCATTTGCCGAAGAATTTATTCGGAACAGATTTACTGTTTTTGCTGTTATAAAGATGTTGGTGGAATTTCGTTTTTCATAGCGCATCAATTTTTGTTTCTTTGCATAGTTTTATAAAAGTCGGCATTTGGACTTTTATTCTCAAAAACGACAGTCTGTTCGAAATCTGCTTGAAAATTGAACAATCCGTGAGATATTATAAATGTTAGCGTTTGTAAAAATGTATGATTTTGTTTTTTATATCGCCGACTTGTTGATGACGAAGTTATCGAACAAGTTTAATCATAAAACGGATCTTAAATAAAGTGGAGATTTTTTATGGCGGAAAACATTTTAAAATCCGGGCTGGAAGGATTCAATTCAGTCTGCATAACACAAGTCGCTTCCACGGTTCTGAATCTTGTGGGCGTTGAAAAAGATTCAGAAATGGCTGACCCGATTCCCGAAGTTCTTTCTTCTTGCGGCGGATTTGGAGGCTGCGACAGAGTTTTTATGTACAATCCCGACGCAATCGCGCAGTGGATTTTCAACAGATATTCAAAATATTCAAATCCTGCTAAAAACGAAAGCCGGCTCGCGCTTGAAATGCTCAGCGTTGTTCCGCCTGTAACTCCGGTCTGTTTTGCCTCGATGTATTCCGGGCTTCAGCCTGAAAAACACGGAATCCGGCGGTATGAAAAACCGATTTTGAAATGCGCGACGATTTTTGACATTCTTCCGAAAGCAAACAAAAAAGTCGCGATAGTTTCTACAAAAGGCGACAGCATTTCGCTGATTTTTTTGGAACGGAAAATCGATTATTTCATCTACAGTTCTGTGAAAGAATGCAACGAAAAGGCAAAAGAGCTTATAAAAGAAGACAGATACGACGTGATAATTCTTTACAACACAAACTACGATTACTGGATGCATCGTTTTTCTCCGACAGGTTTTCCGGCAGTTCACGCTTTGAAGAACAATTTTAAGACATATCTTGAACTGAACAACTTGATAAAGCAGGAATGGTCAGAAAAACACAAAACGGCTCTGGCTTTCGCGCCCGACCACGGATGCCACAGAATGTTCGGGATTCTTGGAACGCACGGAATCGAAAAGCCCTGCGACATGAACATTGTGCATCTTTGGAATTTTGTGTAGCGGGTAAAAAAATGCTAAAAAAGGAATAGACGCTTTGGTTGGAAATTTTTATAATAGGAGTATTCGTGGGCGATTAACTCAGGGGTAGAGTGCTACCTTCACACGGTAGAAGTCATTGGTTCAAATCCAATATCGCCTAAAATTTCGGGCCTGAGGCTGTCAAAAAAGAATGGACAGTCTCAGGCTTTGTGTTTTTTAAATATGTTTTCAAGCGGAAACTACATATTTACCAAAGCTTTCATCATAATAAACATAATCAGAATAAAAACAGCCAATAAAACAAGCAGCATGACCAGTGATTTCTTCTTTTTTTCGACTGTTGATTCTCTTGGTGTTCGTTTTTCTTTTTCTGAATGTGCCGCGGCTCTTTTCTCTTGCCTCAGGCGTTTTTTCTCTGCTTTCGCTGCGACCCTTTCTTCCGGAGACATTTTTTTATACGCCTCGCGGTTTTCCTTTGCATGTACAAATTTGTTCCCGATTTTTCCCCATAATATTTTAAGCTTGTTTGCTGTCGCGCCGTTTTCAAGCAGAATATCTAGAAGTTTTTCACATTCCGCCTTGTATTCATCTGAGCGGGATTCAATCGTTTCTATTTCATTTAAAATCTCGTCGTTCACATAAACTTTATTCAGCTCGATTTTTAAATTGCTTCTGTCAGCCTGAACCGAATAATCTTTACATTCTGCCTGCGCGTTTTCCAAGGCAGCCTGTATTTTGTCTTTTGAAACGATGAATTCCTGCTTTCCTTTAAAACTCAATTCCGCAGAATCAATGGAGTTTGAAAGCAACAAAATTCTTATAATGCTTTTAAATTTTTTCGCTTTTACTGCGCGTTCTGCAAAAAAATCAAGGCTTTCCTGGCTCTGCGAAAAATTTGTTTTCTTGTATTTTTCTTTTGATGCTTCAATGATTTTTGCAAACATTTCGAACTGCTTTCGGTATTTGTTTTCAATCAGGAAAAGTCGGCTGTAAAGCTTATTCTGATTCGGTTTGCTGATTTCTACTGACGAAGACCTTAATGCGTGAAGAAATTCGACTGATTCGTTCATCAGGTTAAGCGCATAAACGTCCATAATGAACTTTTCGATTTTGGTTCTTTCCTGCGATTTTTTCTTTTCTGCCGATGAAGCTTGAGCCTTTGCGCTGTCCATCTGTTTTTTCCAGGATTTCATTTCCGCGCTGTAACGGTTCTGTTCTGACAAAGCCTGAGCCTCGCGACTTTTTGCGTCGTTATATCCACAATAATTTACAATCACTTTTTTTTGAGGCATTCCAGCGCCAGCACCAGTATATCCGCCATTGTCAAGAAGACTGTTGGTATATCCCTTTGGCTTAGGATAATCCATGCAAGCATCCATATCGGCTTGCGCCTGCTTTACATTTTTTGAAGCGGCATCATACTGAGCCTTTGCCGCATCGTATTTCGATTTCTTTTCCTCATACTCCGCATTAAAACGGGAAATCTCCTCATCAATTGCGGGCATGACAGCTGCGTTCCATTGCACAGCATAGTTTACGCTAGCCTTTCCTGCCGCATCTGCGGTTTCCTGATTCCAAGCCGAGCTTGCTCCTTTCCAGTTTGCCAATGCTGAATCCGCGGCGCGCGAAGCGTTTTCCGCGTTTGCAGAAGACGGCAGCATTGACAGAACATTTGCATCTATACTCATAAATTTTCCTTGCGTTTTAAGTCCGCATGACATTTATTTCCTAAATATTCACATCTTGCCATTTACATCTCCTTCTTATCTGATGAGCAGTTTGAATTTCCGGTAAAATTTTTCTGGCATATTCCGAAAACGTCATCGCAGCAATCAGCATTATGCAGTTAATTTTATACTCTCTTTTCTTTCTGCATAGAGCCAAATATCCCGATTCGACAAGGGACATTTGTCCCTTTTTTTCTATAGCAGCACAGTCTTCACGGCTTTCGCATTGTTTTCCGGTCGCTTTATTTTTCACAGGTTTCATAGTAAAATCGCATTGTGATGAGAGTTAATCTAAAAATCGAGCACCTGCTTTTCTTTTTTTCAGTTTTTTGCTTTATCTCGACTGTCGTTCTTCACTTATTGGAAATCCGGAATTTCAAGTCGGCATTGATTTGCATTGAAGAAAATCAAAGTGATTCAGAAATTTTTCCAGGCAACGAATATGACTGCGGAAATTTAAAGGCTGCATTAAAACCTTTTCTGATTTCGCCTTCGGATTTTCCGAAAAATCAGGAGGCATTGAAAATCGCGCTTTACGAAAATCATATGTATCTTCTTCAGGTGCATAATTATTTTTATCTCGTGTCCTTTTTTCTTGTGACGCTTTCAGTTTTCATCACGATTCATAAGCTTCTGGTTAAAAAAAATAAGTTTGCTGTTCAAAACGCGCAGAATGAAATGCGGCTCGTATTCTCACGGGAAGTCCACGACGGACTTGCGCAGAACCTTGCGGCTTTAAAAATCAGCATTCAGAAAAAAGATGAAAAAAACACAGAATATTTTGCCGATTTGGCTTTAAAAGAATCTCGCTTTTTGATTGAAGAAATGCACACAGAATTTTTTCAGGATTTTATTCAGGACGCAAAAGAAATATTATCCGCTTTTGAAAACAGCTTTTCCGTTCAGACTGATTTTTTATGCGCGTCACAAAAAATAAAGAATATTCCGAAAAAAGATGAACATTCTCTTCTTAGAATTCTAAACGAATCTTTAAGCAACATTGCCAGACATTCCAAAGCGACGCTTGTAAAAGTAAAAGTCATTGATGTGATAGGCGGATTCCGGCTTATCGTAAGCGACAACGGTGGCGGACTAAAAGCAGCGGATGAAAATCTAACCGTCCGTTCCAAAAAGCATTTCGGAATCGAAAATATAAAAGAACGCGCGCGGCAAATGAACGGAACTGTAGACATAAATTTCACAAACGAAAACGGAGGAACAACAATTGCAGTCACAATTAAAGATTCTTTATCTTGACGACCACGAAGGATTGCGTAACAGCATGGGAAATTTCATTTCATCACGAAATCCATATATTGAATTTCTGTTCGCAAAGAACGCGAAAGAAGCCTTGCTTGCTCTTCAAAGCAATCCGGAAGTTGAAACTGCAATAATCGATATAAATCTTGGCGGCGTAAACGGATTGAATGTAATTGACGAGCTGCGAAAAACAAAGCCGGATCTGAGAATTGTCGTCTACACAATGTACGGAGATTTGCTTCATATTGAGCAGGCGCTTAGAAAAAACATAAACGCGTTTGTAACAAAAGACGCTCCGGCAGAAGAATTTGAAAAAGCATTATTCTGCGCCGCAAGCGGAAACATCTACTACAGCAATAACGCCAGAAAAATAATAAATGTTCTTCTTAGAAACAGCAAAACGCAGAAATATGAAAGCGAAGAGGAAAATCTTTTCCAAAGCTACCAGAATCTGACAAAAACTGAAAAAGAAATTTTTGAGCTTGCGGCAAACCAGA
The DNA here is from genome assembly GCA_964606655.1 of uncultured Treponema sp. Lineage (GTDB taxonomy): Bacteria > Spirochaetota > Spirochaetia > Treponematales > Treponemataceae > Treponema_D. The sequence continues at coordinate 9,697 of CAZSHF010000046.1, read as the reverse complement.
AAACCACAGAAGAGATTTCTGTCATCCTGAAAAAGTCGGCAAAAACTGTGCGGAATCAGATTTCATCTGTCTATCAGAAAATGAATGTTTCCGGACGCGCCGAGCTTGCAAAAGCCGCAAAAACGCTTGGAGTTGTGCTGTGAAATTCGATAAGGCTAAAAGCGGAAAAGTAAAAAATCAAAAGCCAGCCGATAAGCAAAATGGCTTAAAAAGCAAATTCAGAACGATATGTTTCTGTTCGTGTGTTGCAGCAGTTGCAGTCGCCGTAAACTGTTTATGCTCAAGGCTTCCTTATTTAATCAAATTTCCTCTGTATTTTGATTCTGTGCTTACAATATTTGTTGTCGCGCTGTGCGGTCTTGCGCCGGGAATTATATGCGCGGTTTTATCAAACTTATTGCTTTTTCTCATTGAAGGAAAACCGATTGTATTCTGCGTGTGCCATATTTTAACCGCAGTCGGAGCGTATTTCATTTTTCTAAACGCGGACAAATTTCAGGAACAGGACGAAAAAAGCAAGTCTTATGCGATTGATATTTTTCTTTGGGCAGGGATTGTCTCGGCAATTTCAAACACGTTTTTCGGAAACATTATTTCAAGCCTGATTATTTCAAATGAAACTGACAGTTATGCAATCCAAGGAATTTTTCTTAGAGCAATTTACGCTTCAATCCCGAATCTTATTCTTGCAAACTGCATTGCAGGATTTCTTGAAAACATAATGGATAAACTTTTAAGCGCAATCATAAGTTTTTTCGTCTATAGATTTGTAGTAAAAGCGCGGAATTGACAAGCAAAGACTCTTTCACTAAGATGTTTCTATAAATAGAAACATACGGGGCGTTGCGGGGCTACGTGTGAACATAATTTTGCCCCGCTAGAAGGGGTAGCGAGCAACGTAGTGCGAGCGAGGGGAAGACATTCCCCACCTAAAGGAGTTTTACAAAATATATGACACATTCAGATAATGGATTTTTTGATAGGTTTGGCGGAAAATACGTTGCAGAAGTTCTTCGCCGACCGCTAGATGAACTTGAAGTTGCGTTCAAAAAAGCAATGAACGACAAAAAGTTTTTGGACGAATATCACACAATTCAACGCGACTACATTGGACGCGAAACTCCGCTTTTGTTTGCCGAAACTGCAACAAAAATCTTAGGCGGCGCAAAAATCTACATAAAACTAGAAGGTTTGGCAAATACAGGCGCGCACAAAATCAACAATGCAATCGGTCAGTGCTTGCTTGCAAAATATATGGGAAAGCACAGAATTATTGCAGAAACAGGAGCCGGTCAGCACGGACTTGCAACTGCCGCCGCTTGTGCAAAACTTGGTCTTGACTGCACAGTTTATATGGGCGAAGTTGATGTTCGCCGCCAGCAGCCAAATGTTGCTTCAATGGAACTTTACGGCGCAAAAGTAAAAGCCGTAACTAGCGGAAGCCGCACATTAAAAGACGCTGTAAACGAAGCAATGCGCGATTGGGCAGCAAATCCAGATTCAACGCATTACGTTTTGGGTTCTGCACTTGGTCCGTCTCCTTTTCCGGACATTGTTCGCGAATTTCAGTCTGTAATTGGAAAAGAAATTAAAAAGCAATGCGAAGAACGTGGAATTAAACCAACTGCAATAATCGCTTGTTGCGGAGGCGGTTCAAATTCAATCGGTTGTTTTGCGCCATTTATTGACCAAAAAGAACCGCGATTAATTGCCGTAGAAGCAGGCGGAATTGGTCCTGGCGTTGGCGAAAATGCTAGCCGAATGACAGGAAACGCAAGCCGCGAAGGAATTATGCAAGGTTACAAAAGCCGATTCTTGCTAGACGAAGACGGACAAGCGTTGCCAACTCGTTCAATTTCTGCGGGTCTTGACTACTGTGGAATTGGTCCGCAACTTGCCGCGCTTGGAAAATCTGGCCGCGTTGAGTTTACTTCTGCATTGGACCGCGAAGCCTTAGACGCATTAAAGTTCTTTGCAAAAAACGAAGGCGTTTTGTTCGCAATGGAAAGCGCGCACGCTGGAGCGGAAGCAATAAAACTTGCACCAAAACTTTCTAAAGATGACGTAATCATCGTAAATATGAGCGGTCGTGGCGACAAAGACATCTTTATAACAAGTCCAGTTTTCCGCCCAACCGAATGGAAAGAATTCTTGCAAGCAGAGTTAGAAAGATTGAATAAAGCACAAGATATACATGATGCTGACTTGATGAAAGACCATTAAAAAACAACGGTGGTTGAGCAACGTCGAAACCACCATATTGAAAAACACTAGATTGGGTTCTTAGGGCAAAGCCCTAAGGCGTGCTGGGAAAAGTAGGGGTTTTAGGGGAAGAAAAACCCCGCTTCGCAGTAGAGGGTTTGTCTTCCCCTAAAGGCAGTGTGGCTGCCAAAGCCACAGGAGAATATATGAATAAAATAAATTTAATGTCGCACTTAGTTGCAGGTTATCCAACAGATGAACTTGCTTTTACAGCCGCAAAAGCGTTAGTTGCTGGCGGCGCAGATATTTTGGAAATTCAGCTTCCGTTTAGCGATCCAAGCGCAGACGGACCTGCAATTCAAACCGCTTGCACAGAAGTTCTAAAGCGAAAATACAAAACAAAAGATGGACTTGCGTTCATTGCTCGCCTACACAAAGAGTTTCCGAACATTCCAATTTACATAATGAGTTATGGCTCTTTAATTTATACGCCGGGCGTTAAAAACTTTTGCAAAGAAGCGGCAGAAAGTGGCGTAAAAGGAATGATTATTCCAGATTTGCCGTTCGATTGCGACGAAGGCTTAACCGCCGCTTGCAACGAAAACGGAATGGAAAATATTCCAGTTGCTGCTCCAAGTATGAGTGCCGAACGTTTAAGCAAAATGGCAAACTTTGGATTCAAACACATTTACGCCGCTCTACGAACTGGAATCACTGGACAAGACACAAAAATTGACAATGATACAATCAACTTTATTAAAAAGGTAAGCGAAGGCGGCTCTAAAGTTTACGGCGGATTTGGCATTTCTAACGGAAAACAGTCCGAAGCGATTGCTTCTTACGTAGAAGCCGTAGTTGCCGGAAGCGTTTTTGTTAGAATAATCAACGCAAACCAAAACGACAAAGAAAAGCTTTACGCCGAAGTAAAAGCAAAAGCCGAGGAAATTACGCATTTAAAAAACACGGAATCTATCTAACTAAAGCCCGTACAAGTCATTGTTCACATCTTCGCCCTTCACAACGCTTTCAATAATTTCTGTCATGTCCTGCTTTGAAATTTGTGGGCGGTAATACACATTTGGAATCTCGTCTTTGAGTTTTTCAAACAGCTTGTGCGCAGCTGAGAACTTCCGTCTTTCCTCCGGATCAATGTGGTCTTTTGTCTTGTCCTTTGTTTCTACAACAAGATTAAGCTGCTTCTTGCCGGAACTGTGATTGATGACGTACATAAAATCCGGGCTGTAAGTTCCGTCGGCGTAAGTCGGAATGCGGACAGTTCTTCGAGGAATCTTTCCATAAACTTCAACCGAAGCGATGTTTGATTTTACGCTGTGAGTGATGTCGCTTCGCTCCAAATCCGAATCGTAGGCGCAGGAATCATAAAGATAGTTTTCCAGCGGTTTTTCCTTGCAGTTCAAAACTCCAATGTCGTTGCGGATTATGTATTCCTTCACAGAATTGTTTTCGTCGCAGAGCGGGTCTGAAACAGGAACATCGACTTTTTCATACGAGTATTTTTCCGCAAAAGTCTTGATGTACCAGTCGCGGCAGCCGTCAACTAACTGCCTCAAAGTCTGCTTGCTGAAAAACTTTTCTGGAAGCGGATTTAACTTAAAATATTCACAGAAAACTTCATGCAAAAGCGTAATCGGAATGTTCGTTTCTTTCTGCGCCTTTTTTAAAAACTCCGAATAGGGCAGTTCCTTTTTGAGAGTGAATGTTGAGCCTATTTCTTTTGTAAGTTTAACGGTTCCGTTCTCGTCTTTTTCCGTCTGCTGAATCGATGTTGAAACCGTGCTTTTGCCGTCGATTTCTTTTCTTAGCAAATCAAAAAGCATTTCTTTTAACTCGCTTTCTTTTGTGGAATCGAAATGCAGATAGAATTTCTGATTTATGCTTTTCCAAAGACTTGCAAGTTTGTCGTAGTTTTCTTTTCGGATTCTGACTTTCTCGCTGTCTTTTCCATTGCCTTTGTTTATGTTTACAACTTTATTATCCTGCAATGCAGTGAATAAGTCTGGATAGTTTTCCTTGAACTCTTCAAGATGCTCTTCAATCGCTTCGTGAGTTTCTGGGTCGATAAAATCTTTTACAATCAAGTCCTTGAAGAATGACTTTGTGTCAATCTGCTTTTTCTTTGCGTATTCTTCAAGGAATGCTTTTGTAATCTTGAATTCTTTTTGAACTCCCGAGTTGATTTCCGCAAGAAGTTTCTGCGCAAAATCTTTTTCCGAGTAGTCGATTATGTAGCGCAGATAAAACTGCTTGTCGCTTTGTCGCTCTCCAAGCTCGTCCACTGGCAGACGCAATCCGCGACCGACTTCCTGCAATTTGCTTGTCTCGCTTCCGCTTGAGCGCAGCTTTGCAATCACAAACACGTTCGGATTATCCCAGCCTTCCTTGAGCGTCCATTTTGAAAATATGAACCTTGTAGGCTCCCATTCGCCGCTTTCCTTTTTGATTCTGATGATTTCGTCTTTCCGCCGCAGAACCTTGTCAACTTCCTCTTTTACTTCCTCGCTGTCCGTGCTGTTATCCTCAGAAAAATATCCAGCGATTGTCTCTTTTATGTTTGCAAGCGAGTAGGAAAGATAATCCGCATATTCTTTGTCTTTTTTCAAGTCTGATTTTTGATAGCGGATTATAAGTGTATGAAGTTTTTCCGCCAAAAGATTTTCAAATTCCTTTCGCAAGTAGCCGTCGTTTCTAAAAGATTCAATCGAGTCAATAAAGAAAAGCGAAAGCGTCTTGATTTTTGTAAGGCCGCCACAGAAGTTTTCGTATTCCTTTTCAAAGTGGCGGTCGAGTGCAAGGCTGAGCATTGTAATCTGAAAAGTGTCGCTGAAAACCTCGGGATAAAGCGAGTCGCTTTTATGAAGAATCATTCCGTTGCTAAGCTCGACTTCTGACTTTGAAATAGAAACAACATGGATGTTCTCAAAACTTGAGTCGATGTTGCTCAAAGAATCCGCTTCCTGCAAGTCAAAGGTCTTTTTTGTCTGCTCGTTTTGAAAGCGAACGGTTTTTGCTTCGCCTTTCGCAGTGTTTATTTCAAGCACCTTGATTTTTGTCTGGTCTTTGATTTTGTCTTCGTCTGCAATGTATTCAACTTGAACGCCTTTTACAAGATTTTTGTTGAACGAATCGCACGCGCCAAGAGAATACACGACATTCTCATAGTCGGTTTTGCCTTTTCCCATTTCAGGAAACGTCGCGCCGTAGCGGATAATGCACTGCGGCTTGATTTTTTCTGCAAGCGTTTTGAACGTGCCTTTTGCGCGGTTGAACTTGTGCGGCTCGTCGATGATTGCAAATGGATTTACGCTTTGCAAAACCTTGTACGGATTTGTGAAGTTCCCAAGCAAAGTCTGGTCGTACTCCGCATCCATTGTCGCGCTGGAATTCAGCATTCCGCTGTTTGTCAGAAGCACATCGATTTTATTTCCGTTCAAATCTGTACTTTCCGCAAAGGATTGTATCGCCGTCGGAAATGATTTTCTGCCCTTTGTCTTTTGCTTTTGTGCATCAAGAACGTGAAGCCGCAGCTCCGTTCCGTCGTACAAGGATTGCAGGTCGCTTTTCATGTAGGCGGACTTCAGAAACGATTTTGCTCCTTCCTTGATTGGCACTGTGGGAACTAGCACGATGAACTTGTTGATTCCATACGCCTTGTGAAGCTCGAACATTGTCTTTGTGTAGACATAGGTTTTACCGGTTCCGGTTTCCATCTTGATGTCGATGTTAAGATATTGCGGGCTTGAGTCCGTGTAGTTTTCTCGTAAATTTTCTGGAACAACATAGCCATCCTCAAAGCAGTTTTGTTTTTCGCCTTTTTGAATCTGAAAGATATTTTTCTTTATCGTCTCAATGTCTTCTGTCATCAAAGGGCACTTTGTTCTGTCTGTGTAGAACTTTGGCTCTATTCCGTCAAAGACGTGAAGGACTGCATTGATTGCGTTTGTCTGATGCGGCAAGTTCTGTTCAAGTCTCATTTAGTTATCTCCCAATACTCATTTTTTATCCTCGATTTTCTTAACATTCTCCAAGAACAAGTCAAAGTCGCTTTTTAGGTTGGCAAGTTCTTTCTTGCGGAACAAATCATATTCTTTTTCAGCTTTTTTCATTGCCTGCTCGTGAGAGATT
>CAZSHF010000046.1:0-3252 GCA_964606655.1 uncultured Treponema sp. | reverse complement strand
GCGGAACAAATCATATTCTTTTTCAGCTTTTTTCATTGCCTGCTCGTGAGAGATTTTTCCCTTTCCTTCCAAGATTTTTCTTTGATGGGCAACTATTTGATTGTCGAGAGCATTTATCCAGTCCTGCATTTTCATCGGCTTTTCTTCAAGAGCCTGGAATTCCGCGAAATCCAAAAATTCGGAAACCAAAAGATTCAATCTTTGCAGTTCAATTTCCGAAAGATAATTTTTCGCGATTTTCACATCGTCTTTTGTAACATAATCGCCTTTGAAATTTGTCATTCCGACATACGGCTTTTCGCTGTCAACACGCTCATAAATAAGTTCTGCCGCCGTATGCTCGTGAACCGCATAGTGAAGTTTGTTTTGAACAGTCGCAAAAAAGTTCAACGTCATTTTCGAGCGCGGGTCGTAGTCAGTCGCGGTTGCATAAATATCCGTAACTTGCTGGTAAAAATTCCGCTCGCTTGAACGGATGTCGCGGATTCTCTGCAAAAGCTCCTTGAAATAACGGTTGCGGCCTTGCTTTAGCCGTTCATCGTCCATTGTAAAGCCTTTTTGAATGTACTCGTGAAGATGATTTGTTGCCCACTGCCTGAACCGCACTGCAACATCAGACTGCACACGGTAACCGATTGCAATTATTACATCGAGATTGTAATGGGCGACTTGACGTTTTACATTTCTATTTCCCTCTTTTTGAACTAACAAGAAATCCTTGTGAGTTGCCTCGCGTAGAAGTTCACCGTCTTTGTAAATATTTTCAATATGGAAACTGATATTTTGCTGAGTTGTGTTGTAAATTTCTGCAAGCTGATTTTGCGTCACCCACACATCATCGTCTGCAAAACGCACGGAAATTTTTGTTTTGCCGTTTTCGTCTGTGTATAAAATGATTCCGTTTTCGCTCATTCCTTAGTACCTCACAATCGGCTCAATCGGGTTGCGGTTTTTGAGCGTCTTTAGGTTTGTCTTGATGGAGTTGAGCATGTCAAAGTCAAATGAATAGCCGTAGAGAAATATTTTGTCCACGGTAAGCTCAAGAGCCTCAATCTTGCGGACAAGTTCCTTGACGGATTTTTCTTGAATCTCGCTCAGCAAGTACAGATACTTTCCGATTTTCTCGTCGTCCAGAAGATACGCACTGCTTCCCGCAAGGTCGATTTTCTGCGCTTTTGTGTTAAAGCCGAATCCGTCTTTTATCTGCCATGTTTCTAAAACCGTCGCCTCTCCGAGCGACTTTACAATGTTGGCGTCGCTAGAAATCAGGTCGTTCGGATTGAACACTTTGATTTTGTCCAGCGTTTCCTTCGGCACGGACTTTAGGTAGTAGGTTTTGAAGCCCAGGTCCAGCGTTTCGGCTGTGAGCGGGTTTTCATCGCGGATTTTTTTTGCCGCCCGGCGGATTCGCTCGCGTCCGATTTCGTCGATTGTCCTGAAGCCGGCTTTTTCCGCCTCGCTGCCTTTTTTGACGCTTTCATCCAGCTGCACCATAATGAATTTGCGGTTGCCGCCGTCCTTTGCGTTCAAGTCCATTACGGCGTGCGCGGTTGTGCCCGAGCCGGAGAAGAAGTCCAAAATCAGTGGACAGTTGTCAGTGGACAGTGAACAGTTGCCGTCATGCTGAACTTGGTTCAGCATCTCGCTTTGGACAGATTCCGAACCAAGTTCGGAATGACGATTGTTGTCACACGGATTGGAAACGCCTAACGGCGTTTCTGTGCTGGAGCTACCGTCATGTTGAGGGAGCGGGCTTTTGCCCGCGACCGAAACATCTCCTTGCAAACGGGATTCTTCAGTCGCGGCTGTCGCCGCTCCTTCAGAATGACCGGGTGCCGCGTCGTATTGGGGCGCTCCGCCTGAGTTGCCACACGGATTCGGGATTCCTACGGAATCCCTGTTTGGTTGTGTTGATATTTTTATAAAATGACTTATTAGTTCAACTGGTTTAGGATTTGAAAATAATTCAGGCAGATTAAAAAGTCCTACATTCACTTCTTTTGAAGCACTGTCAGAACTTCCATAATCCAGCAGAAGTGTTTGGTTTGCTGAAAATGTCGATTTGTCATCTTTTTCATAAATTTTTAATTTAATCACACCATTGTCGATAATAAATCGATTCATTTTTTCATACTCACGCGCAGTTTTTTCTCCAATCTGCCAACGCTTTCCTTCACGAGGGTAAATTCCCATTATGGAATATTTCATAGTTGCTCTTGCATAATCTCCAGAGTCTTTTTTCTCTATAATAGTAGTGCGATATTTTCCAGAATCATCTTCAAAAGGATATTGTCTATCTTCTGTAGTTGTTTCTCGTCGGTTTAAACTTTTTGGAGAAATGTTTTTAGCATAACATAATTGATAATCCGTTTGCGGACTTACTAAAGCATTTTCAACGTTTGTCGATGTGCTTTTCTTTTTCCATAAGAAATTTCCAACAAAATTCCCCTCGCCGAACACTTCGTCGCACAGAAGCTTCAAGTCCGCCTGCTCGTTGTCGTCTATGCTTATAAAAATCACGCCGTCGTCGCGCAAAAGTTCGCGGGCAAGGGCCAGACGCGGGTACATGAATGTAAGCCAGGCGGAGTGAGTGCACTTTCCGTTCATCGACACAATGCGCTCGGCTTCTTCCGCGTCCACGTCAAGCTTTTCCTCAAGCTCCTTTGCGCTAAAGCCGAACTTGTCGTTGTACACAAAATCATCTTTGCCGGTGTTGTACGGAGGATCAATGTAAATGCACTTTATCTTTTCCGCGTAGGAATACTTCAAGTGCTGCAAGGCGTCAAGGTTGTCGCCCACAATGTAGACGTTCTCGCTTTCGGTTCCGGCGTTTTTTTCAGCGGGAACAATCACGGTTTCGCTGTCCAGGTTCGCCTGGTAGTGCGCGTAGCTTTTGCCCAGGAAGTTGAGCGCATAGCCTTCTTTCTTTACATCAACGTCGTCTTTTTTCAAAATATCGGCGAGTTTTTCTATGTCAAAATGCTCTTTTGTGATGCTGCCGTTCTCGTCGGTGTCAGGCTTTGAAAAGCACTGCGGAAAGTATTTTTTCAGAAGTTCAAGCTCGCGGCTGTTCGGCGTAATGTTTTCGTTTGAAGTTTGCGTGTCGGTTTGCATGATAGAGCATTATAGCACGAAAATTTTACTTTGCGTTGAGTTTTTATTTTATAATCTATTTTCAGTTCAGCTATAGACTATAATCGTGTCATTTATAGCGTATAATCATTTCATTTATAGTCTATAATCAATTCAAAG
>CAZSHF010000045.1:0-20297 GCA_964606655.1 uncultured Treponema sp. | reverse complement strand
ATGTGACAAAGATTATTCGAATTTTAATCCCAAAAAACTAAAAGCAGAAATATTGAAAAATGTTCACAACTGATACGTATTGGCTATTGCAGAACTTAAAGACAAAGAATCTTTGAGCAAACAAATAGAAAATGCTTTGAAATAATAGATGTATAAGGAGAAAATATTATGGCGGACGTTATACTTAGATGTGCAAACTGTCATCGACAATTTGAAATATATCATACTCCAGGTTGGATTTCAGAAAATTATGGGTCGTTTTGTAGTTGGGAGTGCCATCAAGAATATCAACAAAAAAAAGAAGATCGCCTAAGAAACGAAGCGGCTCGAAGGAACACTGGACTTGCGGCAGGCTCTGTTTTAGGAATCATAAAACAAAGTATAGATGAAAATCGTGCTCAACAACAGGCTCAGGCTCAAGCAGCAGCCGAACAGGCAAAGTTGCTGAGAGAATACGGTTTCAATAATGTTACGGATGCAAAAAGATTTATACAAGAGGCTATACTATATCATAACTGTTCTGAAGATGACGATTTAGAAACAAAACTTCAAAAAGCAGAAATTGAACATAAAGAATATCTAGAACGGAAAAAAGAATATAATGCCAAACTTGAGCAAGAAAGAAAAGAAAGAGAGAAAGAAATAAAAAAAATAAATGAACTTATTTCTTCTCTTATGAATGAAGAACAGAAGCAAAAATATGCAGCAATTGAAAATTTTTCTAAAAAATCAATTGATAAATCACCAAAAATTCTTTTGTTAATGGTTTTATTTCCTGTCTTGTGGATAATAGCATATAAATTGTTCCTTGAAAGATTTTTGTATTGGTTTGGATTTTGGTCTAGTCTTATTGCATTTATTGGACTTGGCGGAATAATTATTTATTTCCTTGGGATAAGTTCCACTAAGATGAAGATAAACAAGATAGCAAAAATTAAAGGAAATGACAGTTTTCCTTTTTATTCTGTGAGTTCTGTTGATTTTGGCAATCTTTCTGAGATTGATTTTGGCTATCTTGCTGGGGATTTAGCATTTAGAAATGGTTTGTGTACAATTGGAATTTCGATACTTATTGCTGTTGCTATATTCAAACTATTCAAGTATATGTATGTTCCATATTTAGGAGTAATTCTTAGAGTATTTTCTATTATTGTTATTGGAGTTGCCATCGTGCTTGGTTTTGTAAATATTAGTATCGATGATGAGCATAAAATAACGAAAAACAATATAACGTTCAAAAGTTTAACTCATTATTATCGATATAAAATAATACAATATGCACGCAAAAAATTAGGAACATTTCTTTTGAATCCTAATTATTTTTCTGAATGGCAAAAGGCATCAAATCCATGGAAACCAAAAGAATCATATTGGTTATATACATTTCTTCCGGAAAAAGAAAATCCAGAATTCAAAGAAAAATATGGATTTCTTACATCAAGCAAATATTTTTCCATCGACGATATACGAGAAGAGCAAAGGAAAATAGAAGAGAAAAATAAAAAAATTCATAATGAAGTTCGAAACAGAAAAAAAAATAAAAAGTAAAATAAGTTAAATCAATCAAATCAGTTGAAAGGAGTTTGCAAAATGCCCAAAAGAAAACTTTCGTACAAGAAGAAAATGAATATCGCTTCGTTTGTTTTTCATGTTCTTGCTGCGATTGTTTTGGGCATATTTATTTTCGTAAAAATATTTAGTAAAGAATATTTAGATAAAACCGATTTATTGCTTGTTTCCATTTTTGCAATTCTTGTTCTTGCCGATTCTTTTACCTCAGTTTCTGTCGGAAACTTTTTCAGCCTGAAAAAAGATGTAAAAGAATGTAAAAAAACTTCGGAAAAGGTTTTTGACGCGATAACAAATATCGCTGTGAATAATAATTCTAACAAAGCCACAGTTATAAATAATCTTCAAAATTTTCCGCCTTCTGAAAATGAACAGAAAGAACGGAACGCTGAAAAAGAAAGTGAACTAAAAGCAGAAACAGAAATCACAGAAGTTCTTGAAAAATCAGATGTCATTAAAAAACTTTCAGAACTCTCTTTTCAGGAAATTGAGAACAAATGCCTTGAACGTTACTGCAAAGAAAACGCGCTTGAAATTTCAGAAATCGACAGAAACCGAAAAATTCAGTTTTCAGATTATCCAGCATTTTATTGCGACGGCTATTACAGACGCGGAAACACTGATGTTTTCATAGAAATAAAAAGCCTTGAGGCTGCGACAAGAAGACCGGATTCAGTTTTGAATTATGTGAATCCAATCGAACAGTTTAATCGTCAAAGCCAGAATAAAGCAATTCTTCATTATCTTGTTTACACTTTCCGCGATGATGAAGAAAGTCAAAAGAAAATATTGGAACTAAGCAGAAAATACAGAGAAGGTCGTTTTGCAGACATTATTGAACTTAAAATTATTTATCTTTCTGAAAAAGATATTTAAGAGTTGAAATCATAAACAAAAACGCATTTGACAACATAAAAGCGAGTAAAAAATGATAAAAAAGATAATCATCAATCTGATTGTGATTCTGGTTTTGTCTGGAATTATTGATGGCGTTCGCGGATTTTTTAACGGAACGCTGGGATTCAATTTTGTGCTTTTTGAAGGAAATTCGTTTGTTGAAACTCTTACAACAGATCCTGTTGGCCTTGTAATACTTTTTGGACTTGCGGTTGTTTTTGCGTTTTTAGGATTTTAACATGAAGAATTTTCTTGTTTTTCTGCTTTGCATTGGGCTTATCTTTTATTTTTATTTTTCGCACGGATACAACAATGTTGCTCACTATGAATCTAACAAATACGGCGAAAGCAAAACGACTTACGAAAAAAGAAAAAATTACGATTCTTACAATGACGAAACAAACGATTCTGTTCATTATTCCCAAAAATCAGTTTATCTGATTTCCAACGGCGGAAAAATTGAGGCGAATTGTTCTAACGGTTACAAAATTTTTATAGAATCAAAAGACAATAGAAACAGTTCTTCGGTTACAAGGCTTTACTACACTTTTCCGACAAAAGAAAAATACAAAGAAGCCTTGCTTTATATGAAGAAAAAAGGCTACCGCTGGATTGTAAATTATCAGGTTGAAAAAGAATATTACGCAGGAATGGACTGCAAAGTAGAAATTGAAAGCCACGTTCCATATATTATTGTAAGGTCGATTTACCTAAACGAAATGCGTTTTGTTGATTAGGAACTGTGCGTTTCCGGAAATTGAATATTTTTTTGTTTTTAATCCAGATAGCGACTTTTATAAAAGTCGACATTTGGGGAAATAAAAATCCTTGTAAAAAATGGAAAACTGATTTATATTTTACTCAGTGCATTGAGTAATTTTACTCAATGCACTGAGTAATTTTACTCAATGTTTATATTTTGTGCATTTTCAAGGATTTTTATGATACGAAAATATTTGCAGAATCTTGAAGTCAGAATGAATGAAAAACGCAAGTTCATTCAGGTTCTGGCTGGTTCAAGGCAAGTCGGAAAGTCAACGATTATAAATCAGTTTTTAAGCGAAACGAAAATTCCTTACGTTTTTGACAGCGCTGATTTTGTTCAGGAAGACGGAATCAACTGGATTGAACGGCTTTGGGAAAATGCGAGAGTAAAACTGAATCTTGAAAAAAGCAATGATAAAAATGTTGACAACAACGAAAAATGTGTGATTCTTGCAATCGATGAAATTCAGAAAATTCCAAACTGGAGCGAAATTGTAAAAAAGTTTTGGGACGAGGATACGCGTCTTGAAAACAATATTAAAGTTGTTCTTTCCGGTTCGTCGCGTCTTCTTTTGGAAAAAGGTTTGACTGAATCGCTTTTTGGTCGCTTTGAACTTTTGTACATTCCGCATTGGTCTTACAAAGAGATGAAAGATGCGTTCGGATTCAGCATAGACGAATACATTTATTTTGGCGCGTATCCTGGCGCGGCGGATTTGATAAAAGACGAACAACGCTGGAAATCTTATATCCGCGATTCAATTGTTGAAACGAGCGTTTCTAAAGATATTCTTATGCTTACAAATGTTGCAAAGCCCGCGCTTTTAAGGCAGCTTTTTGAAGTCGGCTCGTCTTATTCCGCTTGCATTGTTTCGTTCACAAAACTTTTAGGTCAGTTGAACGACGCAGGAAACACGACGACGCTTGCATTTTATCTTTCTCTTTTGGATCAGAGCGGACTTTTGTGCGGACTTCAAAAATATTCCGGAAGCCTGATTCGGATTCGCTCTTCAATTCCTAAGTTTCAGGTTTACAACAATGCGTTTGTTTCAGCATTTTACAACGGAACTTTTGAAAAGGCGAAAAACGAAAGCGATATTTGGGGGCATTTTGTTGAGTCGGCAGTCGGAATGCATTTGGTTGACTGTCAGATTAATTCGGATTACAAGACTTTTTATTGGCGCGACGGAAACGACGAAGTTGACTTTATAATAACAAAAGGCGAAAAAATTGTCGGAATCGAAGTGAAAAGTGGCTTGCGGAAAACAAACACAGGAATCGATGCGTTCAAGAAGAAGTTTCCGCAGGCGAAAATGTTTGTTGTTTCAGCACAAGGCGAAAGCGGAAGCATTTTGCCGCTGGAAGATTTTTTGTTGATGAATCCAGCGGATTTGTTTTAAGTGATAATGAGGAAAAAATTATGGACAAGAAAACTGGCTTGATTATGGAAGGCGGAGCGATGCGCGGAATGTTCACTTCGGGCGTAATCGATGTTTTTATGGAAAACGGAATCGATTTTGACGGAGCAATCGGCGTTTCTGCGGGCGCGACTTTCGGCTGCAACATAAAATCCAGACAGATTGGACGCGCGATTCGTTACAACAAGCGTTTTTCGCACGACTGGCGATATTGTTCTTTCCGTTCGCTTGTGAAAACCGGCGATATGTTCGGCGTTGATTTTTGCTACAACAAGATTCCGAACGAACTTGACATTTTCGACTTGAAAACTTACCGCGAAAATCCGATGAAGTTTTTTATTGTTGCAAGCGACTGCAATTCCGGAAAGCCGGTTTATAAAGAACTTAAAACTTGCGATGCTCACGATTTAAAATGGATGCAGGCGAGCGCGTCAATGCCTTTGGCTTCAAAAATTGTGAATGTAGATGGATTTTCGCTTCTTGACGGCGGAATCACGGATTCAATTCCGCTTGAATATTTTGAATCTCTTGGCTACAACCGAAACATCGTGATTCTGACGCAGGATAAAAATTACGTGAAAGGCAAAAACCGTCTTATGCCGATTATAAAAGTCGCACTCAAAAAATATCCGTCGATTGTAAAAGCAATGCAAAATCGTGCCGAAATGTATAATCGCGAAAAAAAATATGTTCTTGAAAAAGCAGAGAAGGGCGAAATTATCGCGATTTATCCAGATTCGCCTCTTAATATAAAACGAACAGAACGGAATCCAGACGAACTTCAGCGATGTTACGACGAAGGAAGAAAAGCAGCATTGGCTCGGCTTGATGAAGTGAAGGAATTTTTAGGAAAGCGAGCGACGGTTGCTTTGTAAAATAAACGATGTTATATTTAAACAGCGAGGTGCTTTTATGCCAGAAGTAGTAACACAGTTATATAACAATCTTACTCTTACATCTCAGCAAGAAGTTTATGATTTTATCTTGTACTTAACGCAGAAAGAGAAGAAATCGGCGGAAAATGTTGAATCAGAAAGAAAAGAAAATCGACTTGAAGCACTAAATGAATTTGCAGGAAGCATGAAAGAAACTTGGAAAGATGTTGATGCTCTTGAATACCAAAAAAAATTAAGGTCGGAGCGTAACATTGGTTAGAAGAATTTTTATAGACACAAATCCGATTGTTTATCTTCTTGGTGAACAAAAGCCATTTTATGATAAAGTTTTAAGATTTATGGCAGATGGTATTTCAGATGATGCTGAATTTTACACATCGGCTGTGACAGACGCTGAATTTCTTGTAAAACCATTTGCCGATAATGATATTAAGCAAGTTGAGAAATATAGAGATTTTCTAAAAAGACTTGGTTTTTTAAAGTGTTTTATCAGCGAGCAGATTGCAGAAACTGCCGCTAGAATTCGTGCAAAATATCCAGATATAAAACTTGCAGATGCGTTTCAGCTTGCGGCTTATATTGATTGTAATTGTAATGAATTTTTAACAAACGACAAACAGCTAAAACAAGTTTCAGAAGTTAATGTTATTTATTTGAGTGATTTGTAATCCTTAATAACTTATTGCAAAATCCGTGTGACAGTCTTTTTCCCCATACAAACAAATCTTACTTTCGTATAAAATTATTTCAACAAACAAAACGTCATTGCGAGGCGCGTTAGCGACGAAGCAATCTTATCTGTGAACGGAAATTGCCGCGCACACAATCAAAGCAAGTGCGTTTTTTAGACAACCCCTTTAGAAAACCAGTTTGCCATTGTGTCATACGTGCGATTCTAGCGATTTTTCTTATCTAAATTCCATAACTTAATTCAAAAATCCAAAAATTTTTCGCTCTAAGGGTATACCCTTAGAGCGACTTGACGAAGTCGCTCTAACCGCGAACTCGCTAACGCTCGTTCGCGGTTAGAAACAATAAAACTATTGTCGAAAAGAGAGATTTTATGGATAAAGAAACAGAGGCATTGTTTGAATCATTGTCTATAAGTGAAAACGGATTTAAAAAACAACTTCTTTACCTAATTTTAAAAGAAAACCCATTAGAAAATTTCAAGAAAACAAAAGAAAAATTATTTGAATTAATCGATTTTGAAAAACACGCGGTCAATGCTGAATATGAACAACTGAAAGATAAATATGCTCCAGACATTTTGGAAGCGATGTTCGAAGATTCTGATTATGAAAATGAACAGTTTGCATCTCTAGTTGCTCAATTTTGTGTTGGTTATTTGGCATCAATATATGAGAATAAATTAAAAACTGCTTTCAAAATTTTTCTTGGAAATGATTTATATACAAAATTTCTTTGTAAGAAAAAATCAAAAATTTATTCTCAGACAATAATTGATGAATTTAAAAAATATAATATTGACATTGAAAAACTGAATTCCTTTAAAAATGTAGATGAACTTCGTCTTATAAACAACTGTTTTAAACATAATGATGGACTTGTTTCCAAAGAATTGCAAAATCATCCAGATTCAAAATGGCATGAAGGCGAAAAAATAAATCTTTCTGAAAAAGACATAGACACTTATTCCCAAAATCTCGAAAAATTCTTTTTTGATTTAGCTACAGAAATCGAAACTTACTTAGATTCAAAAGAGCAAAAATAACAAATAACAAACACAAAAGGAGTTGCGTTATGGAAAACGAAAACACAACAACGGTTGCTTCTGTTCAGAATACAGAAAGCTATTTTGACGGCGGAGTTTTTCAGCGGCTTGGCTGGAAAATCTTAGGCTCGCTTGTTACAGGAATCACGCTCGGAATCTGTTATCCGTTTGCGGTCTGCTGGCTTTACGCTTGGGAAGCGAAGCACACAGTGATTGACGGGCGGCGGCTTAAGTTTACAGGAAGTGCGGGCGGACTTTTCGGAACTTGGATTTTGTGCCTTCTTCTTTCGATTGTGACTTGCGGAATCTATGCGTTTTACGTTCCTATAAAAATCAGAAGATGGCACGAGTCAAACACTTTTTTTGAGGACGAAATTCCGACTTTTGATGCGGTCCAGAAATTAAAAGGCGAAAAAGCGAGCCGATTTGACGGCGGATTCTGGCAGCTTTTCGGCTGGGAACTTTTAGGCGGATTTTTAACGCTCTGCACAGTAGGAATCTGCTATCCGCTTGCAGTGAAAATGGTCTACAGCTGGGAACAGCGACACAAAGTTTATTGCAAACGACGCTGCACTTTTGACGGAACTGCCGGAAGCCTTTTTGGAACTTGGATAGTGTGTCTTTTATTGACGATTGTAACTATTGGAATTTATAGCTGGTGGGTTCCGATTAGAGTGAAGAAATGGCAGATTAAGCACACGCATCTTTTGGAAAACGATAGCCCTGCGGAAGAACAGGAAAACAAAGGACTTTCTGCGGAAGAGATTGCAGCGAAAAAGGCGAAAACTAAAGAAATGTTAAAGTCTCTGAATTTTATTTATCTTGTTGGAATGCTTTTGATGCTAATCGGCTTTTTCATGCCGATTATTAGTGTTACTATTTTTGGAGATATTAATGTTAATGTTAATGGTTTTACACTATTTTTTAGTTTTTTTAGACGTATTTCCCAAAGCATTCCATCATTGATATTTTTTATCAGTACAATTGTCGGTGTTGTTGCTGTTTTTATTTCTTTAAAAAATGTGAACTTATCTAAATTGATTAAATTTATTGTGCTTGTAGTTTCTATTGTTTCAATTGTGATTGTTGTAATTGTTTTTGAAAAATTTACTTCTAAGAGTCACTTTGCTGGTGCTGGCGGAAGATGTGAGTTCGATGTTGGTGCATATATAATGTTCATCGGTTGGATTATAGGAGTTATTGGTATTGTTTATGAAGAAATTACAGAAAGAATAATGAATAAAAAATTAAAAAAATCATAATTTTCAAAATACTGTGGATGAGAAATCCACAGTATTTTTTATCACTTGTTATACTTTGTAATTTGGAAAAGATTCGATATGAAAGATTTTATTTTAGAATTTAACGGAACATTTTCACCGGAAACACTTACTACAAAAAAGATTTGCAATAAAGAAACGCTTATAGAAGTAAGTGGCGGCAAAATCAGAATTCAATTTGAAAAAGATTTTAATTACAATAAAGCCTTCTTTGACCAAATAGCCGCTTTTTGCAGAAATTATGCCCTGCTGACAGGTCAGATTTTTGAACTAAAACAAGGTTCCCTTGATGTCGAAGCATATCGACGATTGAGAACGCAGTCATTGCTGATAAAAAATGTAAAAGATTCTCCAAAAGTATCTATAGGTACTAATGAATTCTTTGAAATTTATAGATCCAGAAAAAATAACTATAAATATATCAACAATTCAATTCCATGGCTTATTATTATGCATCAGGAGGATTTTTTTATTCAAAAAATGAGAATTCTTTTTACTGTTCTTGAAATGCTTGTGATGTATAAAAATGAAATTAGCCAAATTACTAGACGATATACAACTTTTTTTAATGAAATATCAATTGCAGAAGAAAATGAGCTGAAAATTATCGATTCAATGACAAATCTGTGGAAAACAGATGAAGTTAGAACTGATAAGAATAAATTTATTGGTGTTTCTAGAATTATAGATAGTATTGTAAATAGTGCGTCTAAATCTATAAATAACAGAACAATGATAGGAAATCTAGCGTTTGAACTTAGGAACAGAAATTTTCATGGAAATATGAGTCCTGTAATGTCGATGACTAGCGGTAGCTTGAAATTGTTAGAAGAACTTTATGAAATTACAATTTTAGGAATCTATGAAAAACTGAAGAATATTATGAGAGATTCAGATTAAAAATTGATTCTTTGCAGTTGTTCATATATATTCACGCATTTTAATATTTTTAACTTCTACACAAAAATCCAACTTACAAAGCAATGTCCTGAAAAACACAACCCCATCCGCAAGGAAAATCGTAGATTTTTCAAAATCCATGTGACAGTTCTTTTTAAAATCGAATGAATGAAATTTTATGCAGAGTGTGATATATTAAAAATACGGAGGTGCAATATGGCAGACGCGCTTATGCAAATGTATGACACAATGACTGATGTTGAGCAAAAAGAACTATATGATTTTGCTATGTTCATAATTACAAAACGACAGGCAGATGTCAGAAAATCCAAGAAGAATAAAGTGCCTTACAATGTGTTTGCAGGCGGATTGCATTACATCGCTGACGATTTTGATGAAACTCCAGAAGGTTTTGAGGAGTATATGTAATGTACTTAATAGATACAATAAAAAAAGGACTTGAAAAAATTGATTTTGACCAAAGCTTAAAGCAAATATCAGATACGCTCTTAAATGGCGACTTTAAATTAAGAAATATAACACCTGAAGACTGTGATATTGTAAAGAGTCTTCCTTCAATTCATAAAGACCCGTTTGACAGAATAATTATTTCACAGGCGATTTATGATAATATGCCTATACTTACAAAAGACGAAATTAATCCCAAATACGATGTTCAAACTGTCTGGGAATAACAAATCCTACTTTCGTATAAAATCAATGTGTAGGAAAACATTATGTCACTAAACTGCAACGAAATAAATCTTGTTCTTTCTGAACTGAATCTTTCAGGCTCTTTCATTCAGGATATTGTTCAGCCTGGATTTGACACAATCGCGTTTTACACTTACGGAAAAAACGGAGCGAAAACTGTTCTTGTCTGCACTGCGCAGAATTCATGCCGCATAAACGAAACTCGGCGAAAAATCGAAAAGAACGCAAAGCCGCTTCGTTTTATGGAAATTCTAAAGTCGCGCGTAAAAGGTTCGCGGATTGACGAATGTTATCAAATCGGACTTATGCGGATTGTTTTGCTTCGTCTTTCTCATGCGGAGGAAAAATTCAATCTTTACATTCGATTGTGGAGCAACGCGGCGAACGTTATTCTTTGCGATGAAAACAATGTGATTCTGGATACAATGTTCCGCCGTCCGCAAAAAGGCGAAGTTACTGGAAAAACGTTTGTGCTTCCTGAAGAAAACGCCTCTTCTTTGGCAGACGCATTGCAAAAATGGCCGATTCGAACTTTTTCTGAACTTGAACAAGAATATCTTTCTTCGCATCCTAATGTGAAAAGCCTTTCTTTCAATCAAAAAGTTGATTTGTGGTATGGAGAAAATGCTGAAAATCTTTCGCGCAAATCGCTTTTGGTTCAGGCGGAAAAATGGTACACGCAGACAAAACTTAGAATGGAAGATGCGCTTTGCCGTCTTGAAAACAAAAAGTGTGAATTTGAAAATGCGGAAAGCCTTAAACACGATGGCGATTTGGTTTTGTCTAATGCGCATTTGTGGGACGGAAAATCCAATTTTCTTGAATGTGAAGATTACGAAAGCGGAAAAACTGTAAGGCTTCTTATGGATAAAGAAAAGTCTGCTCAGGAAAACGCCGCGCTTTATTACGAAAAATACAAAAAGGCTTTGAGCGGAATGGAAGGCGTTCTTCACGACATCGAGATTTCTAAAATGCGGCTTGAAAAACTTGAAAAGCAATATTCCGAAATCGTGAATGAAAAAAATCCTGTTAAGATTGAACAGCTTTTGCGCCGCGACACAACGCCAAGACAGCAGCAGAAAAAAACGCATCCCGGATTGGATTACACAGTGAACGGCTGGTACATTTTGGTCGGTCGCGATGCAAACGAAAACGATGAGCTTTTGCGTCATCATGTCCGCGGCTCTGATATGTGGCTTCATGTTCGCGATTTTCCGGGCGGCTATGTTTTCATAAAGAATCGTCCCGGAAAAACAGTTCCGCTTGATATTCTTTTAGACGCTGCAAATCTTGCGGTTTATTATTCAAAGGCACGCAACGCAGGAAAAACCGACCTTTATTACACGCAGGTTAAGTATTTAAGACGAGCAAAAAACGGTCCGAAAGGCTTGGTCCTTCCAACTCACGAAAAAAATCTGTGCATAACGCCGGACAAAAAACGCCTTGAAAAACTGGAAGAACTTAAAGTGATTAGCGAATGATTAAATAGCCCAAATGTCAAGTTTTACAAAAATTACTAAAAACGTTGCTTGCACTCTCGCGAAAAGCCGTTTTTGCTTACGCGTGGTTCGCGTTGCAATGAAATTATTGACGGTTGCTTTGCAACCTCAACGCTCAAACGCACGCAAAAGCCATTTTTCGCTACGTTCCAGCAACTTTAATTACATTTAATCAAAACTCGGCATTTGACCTAATAAGATTGATTCGTTGCGTTGCAACTCGCAATGACGCAGAAATTGTCAATTATAAATTATCAATTTTCAATTATCAATTGACTAAAATCTTTCCGCTTTGCCAGACTTTCGTTTGTAAAGCCCTGCGCTAGAACCAGTTCTTTCCGTCGGCGTGTGGACATTCGGTCTTCCTTTGGATTTGAATCCTCTGTCAAAACTTCTGTCTCTGTCGCGGTCGCCGAATCTGTCTCGTCCGCCGCGCCGTCTTCCGCCTCGCTCGCCAAAGTCGCGTCCGAAATCTCTGTCGTCTTCAAATCCGCGTCCTCTTCTTCCGCCGCCGCGTCGTCTTCCGCCTTCAAAATCGTCATGTCTTGAACGCCTTTTTGAAAGGTCTCCGTCTTTTGTGTCGATGTGCATATGCGGAAGTTTTCCGTTGTCTTTTGACATATCAAGAGCGCGTTTTGCCGCTTCTTTTGGAAGGCTTACAAGCGAGAAATTTGTTGACATATCGATTCTGTCGACATCTCGTCCAGGAATATGCAGAAGTTTTGAGAAGAAGTCAGCCAGGTCGCGCGCATTGTAGCCGTCGCGTTTTCCAAGCTGAACATAAATCCTTAGCTGGTTCTCGTCTGATGAGTGCGACTGCGAGTTGATTTTTCCGTATCGGGATTTGTCAAGTTTTGACGCGTACATTACAGAAAGAAGAGCCGCAAGGACGTCCTGCGAATCATTGTTCTTTGAAAGCTCGCTCGCCATTTTTTCAAACTGCGGCGCGACTTTTATAAGAGTTGAATTCGTGTTTGTCGTGTCGACTTTTTCGATTTCCTTGAAGAAATGCTCTTCTGTTTTCGAGTCTGTCACATTTGTCACAGCCTGGATTTCGTTTTCCGCTTCTTCGTTCTGGTTTTCAGAGGCGGATTCCTGAGGATTTTCTTCAGCCTGGTTTTCTGTTATGTTTTCCTGAATCTCAGAAGAGTTTTCGTTTGTTTTGATTTCATCTGTTTCATCTGATTCTTTGGAAGATTTCTCTGAATCTTTTATTTCAGGAATCCTGTTCAGCCCGAGTTTTTCTTTTAGTTCAGAGAAAATTCTTGCCTGCTTTTTTGAAAGAACTTCATCGATTGTCGGAATCGGCTCTTCCTTCATTTCTCCTTTGCTCGCTCTCTTTACTGCTCTCTGAAGGAAATTGAGCTTTCTTGTCTCTTTAGGACAGACAAAAGTCACAGCAGTTCCTTCCGAGCCCGCGCGTCCTGTTCGTCCGATTCTGTGGACATAAGTCGCCGCGTCAAAAGGAATCGAGTAGTTCACAACGTGGCTCAATCCTGAAATGTCAATTCCGCGCGCCGCGACATCTGTTGCCACAAGAATCCGGGTTTTTCTGCTTCTGAACCGGGCAAGGATTTTTTCCCGCTGGCTCTGGGGAATATCTCCGTGTAAAGCCGCGGCTTCGTATCCGCGTTCATCAAGCGCTTTGGAAACATAATCCGCGTCGTTTTTTGTCTGTGTGAATACAAGCCCGTAAAAGTCATCTGAAATATCGATAAGGCGGACAAGCGCATCGATTTTCTCGCTTTCTTTCAGAAGCCAGAATTTCTGTTCGATAAGAAGAGGCTCGTCGATTACTTTTTCTTCCTCGACGATTTCATAGTCGCCCATAAATTCGCCTGCAATCTGGCGGATTGGCTCTGGCATTGTCGCGCTGAAAAGAAGAATTCTGGCATCTGGGTTTGCCTGCCTGAAAATCTCTTCAATGTCGTCGATGAATCCCATATCGAGCATCTCGTCGCCTTCATCAAGGATGAAATAATCGATTCTGCTGATGTCCAGAGTTCCGCGCTCAAGATGGTCCTGAATTCGTCCAGGAGTTCCTACAACAATCTCGCAGCCGCGTCTTAAATCTTTGATCTGGGTTGAATAAGATGCTCCGCCGTAAAGGACACATGAATGAGGACCTTTTCCGTCTGTGAACGACTGCATTTCTGTGCAAGTCTGAATCGCAAGCTCTCGTGTCGGTTCAAGAATCAAGGCTTTCACTTCGCCTCTTGTTCCGCGCAGGTTCTGAATTATCGGAAGCCCGAACGCTGCGGTTTTTCCTGTTCCTGTTCTTGCCCGCGCAATCATGTTCGCTTCTCCTGAAAGAAGCCGCGGAATCGCAAGCGCCTGAATCGGAGAAGGAACTTTGAATCCTTTCTTCTCGATTGCTTTTAAACTGATTTCGTCAAGTCCTAAATCTTCAAAAGAAATCTCTGAATCTTCCTCGGGAAGTTCGTCTGAAATCTCTGAATTGCCGCCGGACATCTCGTCATTCTGTCCGTTGATTTGTTCATCAATCGGAACAATTTCTTCGTTTTCTGAATTTTCCATAAACCTTTAACCTTAGTTCTACACGTTTTATAAATCGCGTGAACTAAAATCCCAGATTGTTCCGATTTAATTTGCGTGCAGTAGAAATTAGTGATTTTCTGCGTCGTAAGAATTGTGCGGTTCGATTGTAGAGTAATTTACGCGCTTAAACTTATTTGACAGATTTTTAGACTATATACGAATCTGTGTGAAACTTCAAGCAATTGTTAGAAAATTTCGCATTGGTTTCAGTTTGTTGGATTTCCGGCGTTCAGCGGAATTCATTCTACGGCATTTGCTGGAAGTGTCAGTTCCGCGATATTTGTTCGCGTTCGGCTTTTCAGGTTTTTCTATTCTTCGTCTTCCATGCTGACAATCGAAGTCTGTATCAAAGTCACAAGAAGATAGATTTTTTTGTACAGGTCCACGCACATATCTTTGATCGGAATTTCAGCGTATTTGTCCAGCTCTTTCCAGTTCGCGATTACAGAAGGCTTTGTTTTCGCGTAATCTTCCGCAAGGGTTTTTATGATTTTTCCCATCGTGATAAGATTTTTTGTGCAGCCGATTATGTAGGCGTATGCGGTTTTGTTCGCGTCAAAAATATATCTGTTCGAGATGTTTTTTGTGCTTATGTCGCGGTCGGCTTTTGGAAGAAGAGTCTTTATTTTCGAGCCGATTTGTCCGTCTTCGGAAAGCTCCGCATCGAACGCGAGAATTTTGTCTGTGCAGCTCAAAAGCCAGTTGTACGATTCAGAAAACGGGCCGGAAAGCGCCTGAGTGTCCCACTGTCCGCGTACAAAAATCAGGTCGTAAAAGTCGCGGCCGTCTTTTTTGAATATTTCTATCAGGAATGTCTTGAGATATTTCATCGCTTCGACATTGTTGAAAAGCATAAGTTTTTTGTTCCTGAAAGTCGAATTCCAGGTTTCGCTGTAATTTCTGAGCGGAACAACATCGATGTCCTGGAAAAGCTGCGCGCAGATGTTTTCAGATTTGTGTATTTTTTCCTGGTTTATCAGTTTGTTCAAGATTGATTCGGCGGATGATTTTGTCTTTTCAAGGAACGGCTCGATTATGTTCTGGGTCGATGTGTTTGTGTCGCACACAAGGTTCGGATTTTCTTCGGCAAGTTTTACAATCAACTCAAGCGCGCCTGAAGTTTTAAGGCTTGAAATCCTTGTGAGAACCCTTTTCCAGTTCTGGAGAGTTATCGGCTCGACTCCTTTGTACGCGCGGAGAAGCTTTATGCAGTCGGACCAGTCGGCGTCAAACGGAAGCGACCAGGCGATGCTTATGAAATCCCTGAGCTCGCCGGAAATGTATTCCGCGTTTATCCGTTCAAATGCAGGAACTGTCGCAAAATCCGCTTCTCTCATTCCCTTCTTGAATTTCTTTACAAAAAAATAATAGTCAAAGGAACAGAAATCTTTCATGGTGGAAAGCTGCCTGTAAAGTCCGTCGATTTTTGTTATTTTGTCCTGAGTGAAATATTCTGAATATTCCGCGATCCGTTTTTCGGTTTCAGATTCAAGCTGGTTTATCGGCATCTGGCTCGCGAGCCTTGTGAGGTTTTCTTCCGAAAGCGATTCTTCGATTTTGCGGATTTCTTCTGATGTGAAATAGTTTATCGCGAGGTTTTTAAGTATGTTCGGGTTCGGAAGGCTCTGGAACATTGTCTGAGCCGGATAAATCATTTTGTAGATTTCAAAGAAAAATTTTCCCATTGCAGGAAGCGCTTCGTTTCCCTGAAGACGATAGAATTTGCTGTATTTTGTTTTTCCGAGTTCTTTAGAGATGCTTCTCAGCCGCCGTCTTTTTTCCGCTTCCGGATCGTTGCTTCCGAATATCGCGTCGATGATATTCTGGAAAAAATTGCCTGAATTTCCCTTTTTCATACCGCTTAATAAGTATAAGAAAATAAATCTCTATTGTCAAATTGAGAGAAAATGTTATGAGCTGAATGCCACGCTCCAACTTTCAGATTTTTTTGATTTAGTTACCGAAGGAAAAAATGTTTGTTGTAGAAATGTAGGCTTTTATCCATTATATTTGATGAAAGAATTGAAATTTGTTCTTTTGTCAAATTGATTGTGCCAAATTGACAGAGAAATGGCATCGGAAAGTCTGAAAACTCAAGTTCAGGAATTTCCTTATGCAATTTTATTTACGATACGGAGTTTTTTATGAAATTTTTTGCAAAAAAAATCATTCTGGTTTCTGCGGCTTTTTTCTCCGCCGCATTGATTTTTCCGAACACTTACAATCCGCCTGTCGGCGCTCAGAATCTGTTCAATATTTCAAGCCCGACACAGATTTCGTCCGCTTCTTCTGCGGCGGGCGGCGGAATATTTATGCCGGGCGCAGATTCGATTGTGTTCAATCCCGCTTTGACTTCAAAGGAGCAGAGAACTCAGCTTGATTTTGGATTTACCGGCCTGATTTCAACTTTGCCGAACGAAAAAAGCGGCGCGGCGTTCCAGACAGGAATTCTGATTCCGACGAAAGCCTTTGTGTTCAGCGGATTTGTGAACGGAGTTTTTTCTTCCTCGTATCCGATGAGCCTTGGCGATTCTTTGAATTTGAAGGCGGGACTTTCAAAAGAGATTTCAGAAAAGCTAAGCGTAGGTTTCAATGTGAACGGCGGACTTTTCTGGGGAGCGGGAAGCGACTGGTCTTTGGGAGCAGATGTCGGAGTTCTTTACGATTTCGGAGATTTAGGATTTTTAAAGAATTTCAGGCTCGGCGTTTCCTTGCTGAACCTTGGGAAATATTACAACGACATAAATCTTCCTGGTGTGAAAGGTTCGGAAATTGCGGTGAACTTTCCGACGCTTCTTACAACACGGGTCGGAGTCGCGGCTCTTCTTTTTGAGACAGCGCAGTTCAAGGGCGGATTTTCTTTTGATCTGGCGACGCCTTGTTTTTCCGACCTGATTGTCGACGCCGGGCTTCAGTTCAGTTTTCGGGATATGATTTTTCTGGGCATAGCGGAAAGCGTTGATATTGTCGAGGCTAAATACGGATTCGTAAGCTTTGTTCCGTCTGTCTCGC
Source organism: uncultured Treponema sp. (assembly GCA_964606655.1). Taxonomy (GTDB): domain Bacteria; phylum Spirochaetota; class Spirochaetia; order Treponematales; family Treponemataceae; genus Treponema_D. The sequence continues at coordinate 3,053 of CAZSHF010000045.1, read as the reverse complement.
TCGGATTAAAATTTGATTTCAACGCGAAGAACAGCGAATATCTGAGGAGCAGAAGCTGGGATTCAAGTGAAATGCTTGCAAGCCTTGCATGGCATCAGAAATACGGTTCAGTTCATGCTGTTTCCGGAGGAGCGCGGCTTTATCTTGGACAGAAAGACACGGTTCCTCCTGTGATTCAGATTTGGTCAGGCGAAGACGAATAAAGCAAAACAGAAAACAAGAACTATGGAGAACGAAAAAATGAAGATAGGAAAATCGGTTTTAATAAAGGCGGTCGCGCTGGCTTTGATTTCACTTCCGGCTTTTGTTTTTGCGGAAAAAAAAGTCAGATATTTTTCGCCGAACAACGACGGAATTCAGGACAGTTTTGAAATTCCTTTGAAAATTTCAGACAAGCGGTACATAACTTCATGGTCGCTTGTAATCGAAAACGAGAACGGAAAGGCAATTCGCACAATCGGAAACAAAGTTGCTCTTCCGAGTTCTTTGACTTTCAGGCAGTTTTTCAAGCAGCTTTTCGCTGTAAAGACAGGAGTCGCGATTCCTTCAAGCGTGACTTGGAACGGCGCGATGGATAACGGAGAAACCGCGCCTGACGGACAGTATTTTTATTATTTTACGGCGACGGACGACAACGGAAACACAGGAACGACTGAAAAATTTCCTGTGATAATCGATACGGTTTCTCCTTTTGTTGTGGTCAGCCAGCCGACCGACAAAATTTTCGGAGAAGGCGTGAAAGCTGAATTCAGGATAAGCCAGACAGGCTCTCCTGAAGATTCCTGGGTCGGACGCTTCAGGAACGCTTCGGGCGAAACTGTCCGGACATTCGTGTGGGAAAATTCTCAGCCTGAAAATTTCAGATGGGACGGAAAAGATGACGAAGGGCGTTTTGTTCCTGACGGAGTTTATTCTTACGACATTTCGTCAGCAGACAGGGCAGGAAATGTCTCCGAGCCGGCATCGATTCTGAATATCATTTATTCTGCGGAAAAACCTGCGACCAACATCGTTCTTTCTGGAAGCAAGTATTTTTCTCCTAAAACTGAATCAAAAAATCAGAATGTCAGGTTTGAAGTTACAATTCCTGTTCCTGAAAAATCAAGCGGAAACAGGCTTACTTCGTGGTCTGTTAAAATCACTGACAAAAACGGAAAAACGTACAGAACTTATGACCAGGACACTGACGGCGAAATTCCGCCTTCTTCGATTGTGTTCGACGGAACAGGCGACGACGGAAAGCTGATTCCGCAGGGAATTTATTCCGCTCTTGTTTCTGCCTCTTATCTGAACGGCTACGAGTCTGCTTTGATCCGTTCTCCTGAAATTGTTCTTGACACGACAAAACCTTCCGCCCAGATTTCGGTTTCGGATAAAATTTTCGGGGCAGGCTCAAAAACACAAGTCCGCATTTCAATGCTGATTGATTCGACCGGAAAATTCGCTTCAGTTCCGGCGTGGAAAGGAAAAATCTTTGACGAGGCGACTCCGGAAGTTTCTGTAAAGGAATACGATTTTGGAGAATTTCCGCCTGAATCAATTGAATGGAACGGCTTTGCATCTGACGGAAAACTTGCTCCGGATGCAAAATACAGATTTGAGCTTAGGGCGACTGACCTTGCAGGAAACACAGGAATCATGACAAGCCCAGATTCCTTTGAGCTTAGCACAAAGGATGTAAAAGTTCTTCTTTCGGCAAGCGATTCTGCCTTCAGTCCGAATTCTGACAAAGTGAAAGACACGATAAGCTTTACGCCTGTCTTGAAAGATGCGGACGGAATTCAAAGCTACCAGTTCACAGTCAGAGATTCAAAAGGAAATGTTGTGAAGACTTTGAAAGATTCTTCAAGGCTTCCTTCGGATTTTGTATGGGATGGAAAAGACGAAAGCGGAATCATTGCGCCGGACGGAAATTATTCCGCCTCGCTTGAAATTGTCTCGACAAACGGTTCTTCGGCAAGCGTCACAACTTCTCCGTTCGTTCTTGACACAGTTTATCCGAGCCTTGAGGCTTCTGTGCCTTGGACAGCGTTCTCGCCTGACGGAGACGGAAATCAGGATTCAGTTCCGGTCGCGATTTCAAACAGCACAAAAGAAAGCCTTTGGAAAGCGGAAGTTCTGAACTCGTCGAACAAGGCTGTAAAAACTTTCACATGGAAAAACTCAAGAGACAGAATCGAATGGGACGGCTCAGACGATTCAGGAAACAAAGCGCCTGACGGAAAATATTCGATTGTCATTTCATCTGAGGACGAAGCCGGAAACGCGTTCATCACAAGAATTTCAGGAATCACTTTGGACAGCCGCGAGACAAAAGCGTATATCACAGCGGAGAACGAAGGAATTTCTCCGAACGGTGACAAGGTTCTGGACACGCAGAAATTTGACATCAGAACGACAGTTTCCGACGGAATTCTTTCCTGGAATTTTGATGTCAGAAGCGAAAACGGAACTTCAGTCCGCGGCTGGTCAGACAAGGACAGCAAAAATCTTCCTGCCAGCATAACTTGGGACGGACTTGATGAAAACGGAAATGTCGCTGAAGGCAATTTCACAGGAACTTTGAAAATCGTCTACGAAAAAGGAAATCAGGTTTCCGCGGTTTCTTCTCCGTTTGTTTGCACAGCGATTCCGCCTCAGCTTAAAGTTCAGACTGCGCCTGCATATTTCAGCCCTGACAACGACGGGACGGACGATGATTTGTTCATCAGGCTTTCTGGAACTACAAAAGCCGCGTTCAAAAACTGGTCGTTCGTCATAAAAGACCCTCGAGGAAACGCGTTCTGGCAGACAAAGGGAACAAGTTCAATCACAGAAAGAATTATCTGGGACGGACTTTCAAATGTTCAGAAAGATTCAAACGGAATGGCGGAACGAGTTCAGTCCGCGATGGATTATCCTTACACATTCACTGTGACAGACACGCTCGGAATGACAAGCGTTGCGGAAGGTGTGATTCCTGTAGATGTTCTTGTTATCCGCGACGGCGATGTTCTGAAAATGGCTGTTCCTTCGATTATTTTCCGTTCGGACAACGCGGATTTCAGGACAAA
>CAZSHF010000044.1:0-20735 GCA_964606655.1 uncultured Treponema sp. | reverse complement strand
ATAAATAGGCAAGTTTGAGAATCAAACTTGAAGTTAAATGCGGCTGCGATATTTCCGCAGACGCATTTTAACCTTCTTGCCGGAAGTGCATTTTTGCGCGGTTTTATAAAAAGTCGACATTTGGGGTATTTATTCTTCCGACATCACAACAGAGCCGCGGTCCAAAGCTGTAAGCCCTGTCTTCACATATTCAAGAATTCCGAACGGAGAAAGAATCCTTATAAGGCTGTCGATTTTCTCCTCGTTTCCTGTGATTTCAATCACAATCGACTCAAGCCCGACATCGACAATCCGCGCCTTGTAAATATCGCAGGTCGCAAGAAGATTGCTTCTGTTGCCCGCTTCAGCCTTGACTTTTATCAAAGCCATCTCGCGCTGGACAGAAGAAAGCCGCTCGCATTTCTTTATGGAAATGACTTCGACAAGTTTTGAAAGCTGCTTCTGAATCTGATCCAGAATATGCTCGTCGCCTTTAACAACGATTGTCATCCTTGACTCGGAAGGATTCGATGTCTCGCATACAGTCAGAGAATCGATATTGTATCCGCGGCGGCTGAAAAGCCCCGAAACACGGCTTAAAACTCCAGCCTTGTTTTCAACCAAAACACTAAGAACAAATTTTTCCATTTCGCAATTCTCCATTCTTCGATAAAAACAAACAGAACCAGAAAAACCGGTCTTATTCTTCTTCCTGCCGCTCAGGATTGAACGAGACAGTCCTTAAAATATCTCCAAAGACGCCAGCCGCCGTAACGCCTGCTCCGGCTCCGTAACCCCGGACAGTAAGAGGAATCGGCTTGTAACGCTCCGTGTAGAAGACAAAGGCGTTCTCGCCGCCTTTCACGCTGTAAAGAGGATTTTCTTTTCCGACTTCCATCATTCCGACTGAAACTTTTCCGTCTTTGATTGTCGCGCCCATCCTGAGAACTTTTCCGTCTTTTTTTAAGTCGCTTATTTTCTCCGCGAAATATTCATCGACCTGAGGAAGATTCCTGAGGAATTCCTCGACTGTTCCTGTTGAGTCAAAAGTTTCAGGGAAAACCTTGTACATAGTTATGTCCTCAAGCTCGATGTCGTAACCTGCCTCGCGAGCGATGATAAGACCTTTCCGCGCGACATCCATTCCGTTCAGATCGTCGCGAGGATCAGGCTCCGTGTAGCGCAGCTCTTTAGCCTCAAGGACCGCCTTGCTGAACGGAACTCCTTCGTCAAGCTTTCCGAAAATATATGAAAGCGAGCCTGACATGATTCCGTTGAAGCTTTCAAGCTTGTCGCCCGACTTGAAAAGGTTCTGCAATGTGTCGATAATCGGAAGCCCCGCGCCGACATTTGTCTCGTACAGGAATCTTCTGTGCATTTTGTTCGCGGTCCGGCGCAGCTCATGGTAAAACTCGATGTTCTTTGAGTTCGCGCGTTTGTTCGGAGTCGCGATGCTCATTCCGGCGCTCAGAATATCCAGATACCTGTCAGGCAAATCATAAGAAGCCGTGCAGTCTACAAAGACAGGATTCAAAGGCTTTTTCTCTTTGACAAATCTGATTATGTCGTCGACATTTTCCGGCCCGAACTTGAACATCGGATTCTTCAAATCATCTCTCCAGTTTGAAAGGTCAAGTCCGTCTTCAGAAAGATTCATTCCGTCTATTGTCGTTATCGCCATGACTTTGATGTCAACATTTTCCTTCAGAAGCTTTTCATGCTGGTCTCGGATCTGGTCAATCATTGTTCCGCCGATTGTTCCCGCGCCGAAAGCGAAAACCTCGATTGTCTGCGCAGTGTTGAAGAAGAACCTGTGCACCGCCTTCACCGCAGTGTCGGCATATTCTCCGCTGATTACAGAGGAAATGCAGCGTTCCGAAGAACCTTGGGCAATCGCCATTATGTTTATGTCCTGGGAAGAAAGCGCGTTCATGAATTTTGAAGCGACTCCGCGGTTTGAAATCATTCCGTCGCCGACAACAGAAACAATCGCGCAGTTATAGCTCACTTCAATCTCGTCGATGATTTTTTCACGGATTTCAAGCTCAAATTCCTTCGCGACCGCATCTTTCACCTTGTTCGCCTCGGAATCGCGCACGCAGAAAGAAATCGTGTATTCGGATGAAGCCTGTGTTATAAGAAGAATCGACGCGCCCGAATTGCTCACCGCGTTGAAAACTCTGCTTGCCATTCCTGTGCGACCTCGCATCGCGGTTCCGCTTACAGAAACCATGCTGACTTTTTTAAGCGCGGAAATTCCGCAGATTGAAGATTTTCCGCGGCTCTGGAAAGGGCCTTTTCCGATTCTTGTTCCTCTTGCGCCAGGATTGTGGCTGTTAAGGCTCCAGGCTTCAATCCCCTTTGACTGAAGAGGAGCCAAAGTCTTCGGATGAAGAACTTTCGAGCCGAAGAATGAAAGCTCCATCGCCTCTTCATAGGACATATCGCTTACAAGAATCGCGTCTTTTACCACGCGCGGATCCGCCGTGAAAACGCCGTCAACATCAGTCCAGAATTCAATATGCTTCACTCCAAGCGAAGAGCCTATTATCGCCGCCGAAAAATCAGAGCCGTTCCGTCCAAGAAGCCCGGGCTTTGTATCCTTTCCAGTTCCGCCGAGCCAGGAGCAGACAAACCCAGGGAAAAGAAGAATATGCGTCTGGCTGTTTGACTCGCCGTCGCGGTATGGACGAAGAGCGTCTGCTGTCCTTCCGTAATCGGCGTCTCCTTCTTTCTGTTTTCCGACTGTATAAACATATTTTCTGGAGTCAAGGAAAAGGACGCTTTCACCTTTCGCGCGCAGAACCGCTTCCATAATCGGAGCGGAACAGAGCTCGCCCATTCCCATAATCCGGCAGTAGACTGTGCTCGGACATTCGCCGAAAGATGTGCAGCCTGCAAGAAGCTTTGAAAGCTCGTCAAAATTAGGCTGAATGAAATTCAGGACTTTCTCGGCGTCAAATCCGGAAAGCTTCGACTGAAGCTCATAGCAGATTTCCTCGTGGATTTTCTTAATATCTTTCACATAGTCTGTGGTGGTCGTTCCTGTTGTGCAGGCATCGATTGCAGCCTGAAGAGTGTTTGAAACTCCTGCCGCCGCGCTTACAACAACGCTGAGCCTGTCTTTTTTTGCCCGCCCCGAAATAATATCCGCAGAAGAAAGAATGCGGCGCGCGTTCGCCATTGAAGTTCCGCCGAATTTTAAAGTAATCATAAAACCGCCTTTTGAATCTTTTGATTTTTAATCCTGAACATTCCGAATTTCTGAATCGAATTCCGAATAGAATATAAAAAAATTTGAAATATTCTAATATATTTATGAAATTATCTCAACTTTGGCAATTTTTCTTGGCAATTTTGCAGTTTGGGCAATCAGAAACTGTCTTCAAAGCGGCTTATTTTTCCCAGAGTTTCTCAGGATAATATCCTTCCGCGATTTTCGCTGCGATTTCCTTTTTCACAATCTCACGGTCTTCAGGATAAGTCATTCCGAACCAGGATTCCTTTGAAGTGAACACATTTATCACGCCCTCGCCGTTTTTCGCGATGTCGCTTGCCGCAACAGGAAGCAACGCCTCTTTTTTAGGCTCGGAAATATTCTTCTTTATGAAATCTTCCCAGTAAACATTGAACCTTTCAAACGCTTTCACGCTGAAGCCGAAAAGGTTCATGCTGACCCATTCCTTTCCTGTAAGAATATCTTTATGGTCGTCCCATTCGCTTACAACTTTTCCTTCGCTGTCATAATAAATCTTGAGATTCTCGACGATTCCAGCAAGTTTTCCGTCCTTCACAGAGCAGACTCCGCGGCTTACAGAACCGTTTCTGCTCATTGTGTTTTCAAGGACATAAGCGACCATCGCGTGTTCAGGCGAATATTTGTCAATAGAGGAAAGATGTTTTCCGAGCGTATCAAAAGCGGCTCTTCCGTAATAATCGTCGGAATTGATTACCGCGAACGGAGATGAAACCGCTTTCTCCGCGCATAAAATCGCGTGCGCTGTTCCCCAAGGCTTTGTCCTTGATTCAGAAAGCCTGACCTGTTCTTCCGTCAAAAGGCTTTCGCGGCTCTGGAAAACATATTCGGTGTCCATGTTCCGCGCGACCCTGTCAAAAAGCCGTTCCCTGAAATCTTTTTCAATGTCTTTTCTGATTATGTAGACGATTTTTCCGAATCCGCTTTTCTTCGCGTCGTAAGCGGCAAAGTCCAGGAGACATTCTCCGTTTTTTCCTACGGAATCAATCTGTTTGACTCCGCCATAACGGCTTCCCATTCCGGCAGCCAAAACTAACAAAACTGGTTTCATGATTCAATCTCTAAAACATTTATTAAAATCAAGGCTGCCGTAAAAATCCACAGCAGCCTTGTCAAATCCGACTTTACATTATAATCGTGTCAAGCGCAATGCTCATCATGTCCTTGAAAGTTGTCTGGCGTTCCTCGGCGGAAGTCTCGCCTCCTTTCAGGATGTGGTCGCTCACCGTGAAAATCGAAAGCGCTTTCCGTCCGAACTCAGCGGCGAGAGTGAAAAGCTCGGCAGATTCCATCTCGATTCCAATCGCGCCGTATTTTTTCCAGAGCTTCCAGTTTTCATTGTCGTCATAAAAACGGTCGCTTGAAACCACAGGCCCGACTTTCGCGTCGATTCCCAAAGATTTCGCTGTGTTGAACGCGTTGTAAAGAAGCTCGAAATCCGCAGTCGGAGCATAATGAAGACCGCCGAACCTCTGGTTCATCAGATATGAATCAGAAAACGCTGAGGACGCGATTACTGTGTCGCGCAGATTCACATCGTCTTTCACAGAACCGATTGTTCCGACTCTGATGATTTTCTGGACATCATAGAAACGAAAAAGCTCGTTCACATAGATTGAAAGGGACGGCTGCCCCATTCCAGAACCTTGCACAGAAACGCGTTTTCCCTTGTAAGTTCCTGTAAACCCGTACATTCCCCGAACTTCGTTATAGCATACCGCATTTTCAAGGAAATTTTCGGCGATAAATTTAGCGCGCAAAGGGTCTCCCGGAAGAAGAACTTTGTCGGCTATATCGCCATCTTTTGCATTGATATGTGTACTCATGATTCAATCATAACACAAAAAATGAAATATGCAAAAATAAACTGAAACAAACTTTATCAAGAAGAGCCAAAAATCCTGAAAATCCTGATGGATGAAAGAAATAAAAAGGCATTGCGGGGCAAAAAACATTCCAAGGAAACACAGAGAATCCCAAGGAATCGAAAGTCATTGCAATTCATCTGAAAGAATCTCAAGGCGCCGCGAAAAAAGAAATTCTACCTGTTCCGTCTTTCTTCCGCGCTTGCGCAGTTTATGCACATCAACGCGTAAGGAAGAGCCTTAAGCCTTGCCTCAGGAATTTCTTTTCCGCATGAAACGCAGATTCCGTACTTGTTCAGCCGGATTCTTTCAAGGGCGCTGTCGATAAGCCTGAGTCGCTGCGCATCCTGTGCTCCGAGAGAATCAAGAAGAGTCCTGTCAACAGCATCGGATGCGACATCAGCCTCGTCGCCCGACTCAACAGGCTTTACAAGGTTTTTCATGTCAGCGCTTTGGCTTTCAAGCGCATCTACAATAGTTTTCCGCTGCGCCAAAAGAGTTTTTTTCGCTTCGTTTACAAATTTCTCATCCATAACTATCCCTTCTTCAACAAACAGGCGTTGTTGACATTCTATTTTAATTTGTACATACTAATATAAGAGTAATTCTTCAAAAAAACAAATTTTATTTGCAGTTTTTTTTCTAAATTACATGGAGGAATCGTGGCTAAAGAAGAGGCTATTGAAGTTGAGGGCATTGTGAAAGAAGCCTTGCCGAACACAATGTTCCGCGTGGAGCTTCAGAACGGTCATATTATTATGGCTCATCTTTCTGGAAAAATGCGGAAACATTACATCAGAATCGTTCCCGGCGACAGCGTAAAAGTTGCGCTTTCACCTTACGACCTTGACCGCGGACGAATTATTTTCCGCCAGCGTTAGACTTTGTTCCGCTGATAAGTTCCCGGAGCGCCCTTACAGCTCCGGTGATTCCTGCGCTCATCAATCCTATTCCTATAATCGGTCCTACCGGAAACAAGAAAAACAGCCTTCCGAACAGAAATGTTCCGAAAATCGCCTGAAGAACACCTAAAACAACCGCGCCGAAAAGCTGGCCTTTTGTCCTTTTTGTCTGCTGCCTTTTCTGCGAAGTCCACTGATAATAATTCCTCTCGTTTTCGCCTCCGTTCGCTCCGCCGGAAAACCATGACCAGAATGTGTCTTCGGACTCAAAAGGATTTTCGTAATACTCGTACTGCGGCCGCCTGTAGCCGTAATTCTGGTTTTCGTAATTATTGTAACGGCTGAACGGATTTTCGCCTTGCGCTCCGTATCTGTCATAGTCGGAACGTTTTGCTGTATCGCTCAAAACCTGATAGGCATCGTTTATCTCTTTGAATTTTGTTTCCGCTTCTTTGCTGCCAGGATTCCTGTCCGGATGATATTTGAAAGCCAATGTCCTGTACGCTTTTTTTATCTCGTCTTCTGTGGCGTTTTTTTCCACGCCAAGTATCTCGTAGTAATCTTTCAAAGCATTTTCCTTTTCTGCTGTTATCTGAATATAAAAATACTGACAAAACGGAAATGTTACAATCACCGAAGCAAACGCATCATATAACTGTTTTTGGTCGCGTAGTCTGCTCCAGAAATTCGTGCTAAATATTCTTCTTCAGAATGACCCAGGTCGAGCCTTTTCCGCCCTGATTTGATTCAGGATGTCCGCTTGTCCCGAGCCTTTTGTCAACCTCGATGAATTTCCTGACCATCTCGCCAAGAACCGGATCAGTTCCTTTTGTGTGGATTCCTTTTCCGTGCACAATCATTATCTTCTTAAAGCCGCGCCTTTCGCAGTCGCCCACAAACGCGTCAAGACAAGCCCAGGCCTCATCCCGTGTAAGTCCGTGCAGATCGATGCGTGAATCGCATTTCATCTGAGAAATATATGAACGGCTCTGGAACTTCTCCCGTTCCCTGCTCTCCTCTTCCATCGCGTCTTTGTCCACAGTTCCATATCGCCTTAGCCAAAGTTCTGTCGGATTTATCTTTTTTTCTCGTTCTTTCAGAAAATCATATCCTTCGTCAGCTTCCTTTCTCGCTTTCTCAATCTCTTTCTCTTCTTTTGTCGGAGCGTTCGCTTTTTTGCGCGAACCCTGATTTTTTCCGCTTTCTTTCTGCCTCTTCGCCTGGTTTTTCCCGTAGTTTTCCCATTGCTCTAAAATGTCGCCGAAATCCATATTCACCTCCAAGCCCTGAACTGATTTTTCAGAAATCTTAAAAAAACCCGAATGTCGAGTTTTATAAAACGCATAAAAAAATCGTTTAAGTTCAAGCGGATTTGTTATCCGCGCAATAAACTCGACATTTTGGGTCTTATTTACCTTTTACCGATTAAAATGACATTTTCAGAATCTGTCCAGCCCGAAGCAGAGCCTGCTCTGATGTAAATCCACTCTCCTGCCTTCTGCTCGATGCGGACTTTTTTTCCGCTTGAAATCGCCTCGACCGACTGCGCGGACTTTTCAGGAACAGGACTTATTTTTCCCCCCGCGAAAATTCCTGTCTCCGCTTTCAAGGAAACCAGAAGAATCGCTGACGAAACCAGAAAAAACATTCCGAAAACCGACGAGGCAAGAATTCCCTGGATTTTTCTTAATATCACGGACACAAAAAGAATCGAAAGCGAAAGCAATGAAAGACATAGAAAAAGCCATAGCACAAAATAATCCGGCTCTGAATCTTCACTGGAGATTCCAAGCGACGCCTCAAAGTCTTTCCGTTCCGCCGCGTTTTTTGAAAAAGGAAGAGAATTCCGCTCCAAGGAACGGAGAAAAGCGATTTTTTTGCAGTCGCTTCTTGAAATCCTTTCGGGAACAGAAGTTTTTCCGTCTGGAAAAGACTCGTCGAACGCGTTTGAAAAATATTTTTCTCCGCTTTCAGAAATTGTCTCCGCCTCTCTTCTGGCTTCTGTCACGGAAATAAAAGCGTCGGGAAGAGAAAGCTCGACCCTTGCTCCGTTGTACGAAGTTGTGTAAAACTGCATTTCGGGAAGAAACATATCGCCTTCGGTCAAAGGCTGCCATTCAAAAGAAGCGACAGGAATCAGCTCCTCTGAAAACTCTGTGCTTCTTGAAGAATTTTTTGCAAGGTCAAAGCGTTTTGTCTCGGAAAAAAGAGAATTCTTGGGAACTGACCAGCAGAATGAAACAAGCTGGACCGCATACTGAAGATAGACTGTGAAATTGAGCTTTGTTCCTGCCGGCGCGGAGAAAACCGCTTTTTTCTGAGGAAGCGACTTTCTTGTCTGCAAAAGCCTTTCTCCGTTGTCAAAAACGACCACAAGCTGAGGAAGCATATCTCTCGGATTTTCAAGAATCTCGACAGGCGGAAACTTCAGGGAATAGATTTTTCCGCCGACTGCAATCCGCATCACGCGGAGATTGTATCTTCCGGCTTCAGAAAAGCTGAGCCAGAGCTCGATTTTAGTTCCCGACTCGTCCTCAGAATAGTCGGAACGCCTTAAAGAGACAAAATTCACTCCGCCTGGCAAATCAGGAATCGAAGCCTGGACAGTCTCCGCCTTTGCGTAAGGAATTTTAAGGACAAAACAGCATTCCTGCCCCGCGTAATTCCTTTCGTCCACAGGATTTATCGTCAAAGCCATCATCTGCGAATATGTAAGCCTTTTTTCGTTCTGGGAAAACATTTTTTCCGGAGAGAAAAAAATAAAGACAGTGGAGAACAAAGCGAGCGCGAAGGAAAAACGGCTCAAACGCCTTTTTCCGCACTTTTTTTTCCTTTCCAGCTTTCCGCTTTTTTCCAGAAACATAAAATTCATCAAGAGCATAAAACCGCGCCTCATCAGAAATCCTCCGCGCCTGAAACACTGTTCGTGTTTTCAAGAGATTTCCACTGCTTCATGTCGTTTTCCCTGACGCGGCGGAAAACCTCATCTTCCATCGTGCGCTTTCCTTCAGATTCAGAGACAGGAAGAATCGCGTTCTCCCGGGTTTTTGAATCCTTTTCGCTCTTCATTTCGGAAAGCTCAAGGTTTATCTTAGCGTTGATTTTGGTCCCGTCGATTTTCAGAGCCGAACGGAAACACTGGATCGCCGAATCGTAGTCTCCCTGCCTGTAGGCGATGATTCCTGTGTTGTAGAACGCGGCGTATTTCACTTTGTCTGGCGCGTCATCTGAAATCTGGGAAAACCTTTCAAGAGAAGCCTCGTTCTCGTTCTGCATAAGATAAGTCGTTCCGAGGTTGTAAACCGCATACTGCGAAAGAACCTCGTCGCCGTTTTCCTCTGCGGAAAGCAAAGTCTTGAGATAGCCTGCGGTCGCGTCGCTGTATTTTTTCTGGTACCAGCTCCATGTGCTTTCAAGGACAGTTTTTGCGCCTTCAAAGCGGAAAGAGCAGGAAGAGAATAAAAGCGGAGCAAAAACCATGATGAAAAGAGCGGATCTGTCTGATTTTCTTCTTCCTTTTTTTTCTTTGAGCTCCTTTTTGTTTCTCCGCGTCTTCTCAGAAATTCCTTCCGCGTCAAGCTCCGAGACGACAAAGCTCAAGACCATGAAAAGAAGCGCGAGGACAAGGAAAAGCGAATGCCTCTGGACAGGACGGACTTCATAAGTCACAAATTCGTCCTGACTTTCATTCGGGTTCGCCTTCTGTCCTTTAAGGAACGAAAGGACTTTCAGGGCGGAGCCGCTTTCTGCGGAATCGACAAATTCCGCGCGGACATAAGACGAGCCAAGAGGAAAAGCCTTTTCAGACGCGGAACGGCAGATTTTTTTCATTTTGTCTTTTCGCAATGCTGTGTAAACTTCTGTTTTTCCGTCGCCTGCAAGAATTTTTGTCTCGTTTTCCCTTCCAAAACCGATTATGCAGACTGAAACTCCGTTTTTAAGACATTCCGAGACAGCGTTTTCAAGAAGGCCGTCGGTTTCTTCTCCGTCTGTGAAAAGCCAGACGCTTGAAAGTCGCGGCGAGTTTTTGGGAAAACTTTTCAAAGCGGCTCTAACCCCTTTTCCAAGGCTTGTTCCTCCGCTTGTCATCAATGACGGAGAAAGAGAATCAAGAAGGCTTTCCACAATAGCCTTGTCTTCCGTCAGAGGAATCAGGGTGACGCCGTCGCCTTTCGCAAGGACAACAGAAACCGAAGATTCATCAGCGTGTGACAAAAGCATCGAAGCGTACTCGCTTCCGGCTTTTAGCCTTGTCTGTCCGCCTTGAGCGTCCTTCGCCATCATGCTGTAGGAAATGTCAAAAACCATCGCGACTGACGAGCCGTTCTTGTTTGAAGGCTCAAGATATGTTCCCCAGGAAATTCCTGCGAAAGCGAACACAAGCATTGTCCAGCACAAAGTCCTCAAGACAAGACGCAAAGACATAATCACAGGAAGACGGCGCATTCTTTTCTGGCGGAAGCCGTTTTCTCCTGCGACAGAAAAGAAGGTTATTTTTTTTGAAACTTTTCTGTGCTGATATATTGAAACAGCAAGGGCCGGAATCAAAAGAACCAGAAACAGAAACGCGTAAGGTCTTTCGCAGGTTATATTCATCAGACGTACTCCTTGAGGTAAAGCCTTTTTAAAATCCAGACGAGAGAGACTAAAGCCATCGCGCAGAATATGAAATCCGCGTAGTAAGTTTTTCCTGTGGTTTTTGTGTGGTATGACTGGACAGTGTTCTCGCTTCTTGAAATCACAGAAAGAGCAAGCGACAAATCGTTCAGGGAACGGATTTCAAAATATCTTCCGCCTGCGCTTTCAGAAACAAGACGCAATGATTCAGAGTCCAGGCTTGAATTCAGATAGCCGGAATAGGTTTTTCCGCTTGCAGGATCGACATAATCAATCGGAACCTGACCGTTTGTTCCCACTCCAAGGGAATAGACTGTGATTCCGTTTTTCGCCGCGAGAGCGCTTGCTGTCTCAGGATGAATCGCGCCTGCGTTGTTTTCTCCGTCAGTGACAAGGACGATGCATTTTTTAGGCGCGGAACCTGATGAAAGATGGTAGACCGCAGTGCATATTCCCGTTCCGATTGCAGTTCCGTCACCCAGAGAGCCGACAGAAATCCCGTCCAGCCGCTCAAGAAACATTTCCCTGTCCATTGTAGGCGGAACATAAACCGCGGCCTCGCCTGCCATCGTGACAAGCCCGTAAGAAACGCCCTGGTTTGAATTCAGGAGATTTGTTATCGCCTGTTTTGCGGCGTCAATCCGCCTTGTTCCGGAAAAATCGCGCGCCGCCATCGAAGGGCTTATGTCCAGGACAAAGACAATATCTGTTCCGCGGCTTGTGTAGACCCTTTCCTGCCTGTAGACGACAGGCTCTGCGAACGCGACGACAAACAAAACGTAAGACACAACAAGCAGAACCCTTGAAAGAGCCGAGACAAAATTCCTGAATTTCCTGTTCCATTTCAAAGGCTTTCCGTTCCAGTCGCTGACTGTGTAATAAAAAGACACACGCGAAAATATCTTAAGCCTTCGCAAAAGATAAAGAAGAGGAACAAAAAGCAGAAGAAGAAAGGCAAACGGATTCTGGAACTCAGGCATTTTTTTCTCCGTTCAAGGCGCTCGGATTTGATTTTTCCGAGGACAAATCTTTTTCTTTCGGCCTTTTGTTGTTTTCAAACGCGAATATGACTTCCTTTCCTTTTTCAAGAATCCTTTTCCGCTCTCCGTCCTGAAAAGAAGCCGCGTTTTCAGAGGAAGGAAACCTTTCCGACTCAAGAGAGCCGGACGCGAACCTTATGTAGTCTGTCCTGAAAAAGATTCCTGTGATTTCCTCGGATTTTTCAGTCCTGTCTTCGCTCATAAAACCGCCTGTCGCTTCCGAAAACGCTTTCGGAAAATCGCGGGAAACCACACTTCCGAAGGAAAAACCGAGCCTTCCTGAAAAATACTTCCTGAAAATCTTCTGGTAAAGCAAAGCGAATTCCTTGTCGCCGAATTTTCCGCTTTTCGCCTCAAGCCTTTTTAGCTCACGCAACGCGCGCCTGGCGTTTTTCGCGTAGGACAGCTGAATCATCTTTCTTTTAAATAAAGATATTATGTCTTTTCGCTTCACGGCGGCGACAGCAAGAAACACAAGCAGAATCACAGCGAAAACTATGATTCCCCAGACAAAATAGACTGTCCCTGGAACAAGAAGCGGGCTGACAGGCGGACGGATTTCGTTTTCGCCAGGGCTTGAAAGAACCGAGCTGACCTCGACAGGCTTCGGGTCGATAAAAAGAGGAACCGCAGGGCTCTTTCCAGAAAGAGAAAGCAAATCAAATGAAGGAATATCGATAAATCCTGTTCTCCACGGAATAAAAGTGAACACGACTGTGTAGAAAAATCCGTTTTTCTGGAGAGCAAGTTTTGAAAGAGTGAAATCGCTGTTGTCAGAATCAAACGGAAGATTTGAAAGCGGAATGTTTTTCTCGTCTGTTTCAGGAGAATCCTCAAAAAGCTCTATCGACGAGCGGAACGTGAAACGGAGCTCCGCTGTGTCGCCGACATATATTTTTTTCGGAACAAGGATTTCTGAAGCCTCTGAATCAGAAAAGGCTTCCGAAAGAGCCAGAAAAAAAAACGCGGCGAAGACAAAAATTTTTCCTTTCATTCTAAAACCTTATCTCCTTGCGCCTCTGGAGGTGAAATACCGCGAAAGAACATAGACCGCATCCTCATCAGTTGAGATTGACACAAATCCGCTTCCGTGCCTCAAGGCGAAATTTTTCAGCCTTTCGTTCCGTTTTCTGAATTCCTCGCGCCACATTGACTTCAGCTCCGCGTCTGAAGTCGGAAGGACAAGCCGGCTTTTTGTCTCGACATCAGCGAAAGGAACTGTTCCGATTTCAGGAAGCTCAAGCTCTCCGGGGTCTGTTATTCTTATCAGCGTGACATCGTTTTTCTGCGAAAGAACCTTGAACGGCTCCTCCCAGCCTGAAACGCGGAAATCCGAGACGACAAAAATCATCGAATGGTTCCTTATCATCTTCACCGCCCCTGAAAGAGCGTTTTTCAAGGCAGAGCCGTTGTTCCTGCATTCCGCCTCGTCAAGCCGGGAAAGAATAAGCATTGTCTGGCTTTTCCCTGAATCCTGCTCAAGCGCGAAATGTATTTTTCCGTCAAAGAAAACCGCTCCGACAGGGCTTTCATTCAGTTCAGCCGCCATGGCAAGAACCGCCGCAGTCTCGGCAGCCTGCTCGTATTTGACTTTTCCTTTAGAGCCGGTGAACATCGAAGCGGAACGGTCGACAATCAGGAACATCTGAAGCTCCTTTTCCTCTTCAAAGACTTTGACATAAGGCTTTCCCATTCTTGCTGTGACATTCCAGTCGATGGAACGGACATCGTCGCCGCGGAGATATTCACGGACGCCGGAAAACTCCACGCCTTGTCCGCGGTAATGGGAACGGAAAGCGCCGCCTTTCAGGCTTTCGGCAATAACCGCTGACGAAAGCCTTAGGCACGAGGCTTTTTTTGTAAGGGAATCTTTGTTTCCTTTCAAGAAATTTTTCATTTCAGTTATTTTCAGTCTGTTTTCAGCCGGACAAGGCGCGGTTAAAGAAGATTACGGAACAGGAACAAAATCAAGGATTTTCGCGATGATTTCGTCCGCGCTTATTCCGTCAGCCGCCGCTTCGTAAGAAAGCACAATCCTGTGGCGCAGAACCATAGGAGAAACAGATTTTACGTCTTCAGGGAGAACAAACGAACGTCCTGAAAGAAGCGCAGTCGCCTTCGCGCACTTTAAAATCGAGATTCCCGCGCGCGGAGAAGCGCCGATTCTTATGTAGCGCGTGATGTCGTGCCCGCTCTGTTTCTTTAAAGAAGGACGCGTCACAGAAACTATCTGCACAATGTATTCAACGATTTTCTCATCGCAGACAACCTGACTGTTCAGTCCGCGGAATTTCAGAAGGTCGCTTCCTGAAACAACCTGATTCACAGGAACTTTGAACGCGTTTCCCTGAGTCTGGACGATTTTCACCTCGTCTTCGCCGGACGGATAGGCGGCATTCAGTTTAAGAAGAAAACGGTCAAGCTCCGCTTCAGGAAGATTGTATGTTCCTTCCTGCTCGATAGGATTCTGAGTGGCAAGGACAAAGAAAGGCTCAGGAAGCGGATAAGTCTTCTCTCCGATTGTGACCTGATTCTCCTCCATCGCCTCGAGCATCGCAGACTGGACTTTTGCAGGCGAACGGTTTATCTCGTCGGCAAGGACGATATTTGAAAAGACAGGACCTTTTCTTACGGAAAAAGAGCCTGCCGCCTGCTCGTAAATCAAAGTTCCGCTCACATCGGCAGGAAGAAGATCCGGAGTAAACTGGATTCGTTTGAAATCAAGACCTGAAAGCTCGGCGAATGTCTTTACAGCCAGAGTTTTCGCAAGTCCTGGAACGCCTTCAAGAAGAACGTGTCCTCCCGCGACAAACGCCGCAAGGATTCCGTCAATCACATATTCCTGCCCTACAAGACGCTTTTTTGCCTCCGCGCGGATTTTATCAGCGGCTTTCCGGCATTCAAGCAAATCAGATTCATTTATGCTATTTTCTTTCATTTTTTGACCTTGTTTTTGTATATTTATGCACTTTTTGTCCTGAATTCATTGACTTTTAAAGCCCAAATCAGAATAATCCAATTTATCATGTTAAACCCATTAGCACAAGAATTAAACGATGCCTTGAAAGGCACATCGGCGGAAGCCTTGTTTTCTGACCTGGGAAGACGGATTTATTTCCCGAAAGGAATCATCGCTCAAGGCGGAGAAGCGAAAAAAGACGCGTATCTGGCGAACGGAACTGTCGGGACAACTGTAATCGGCGGAAAACCGGCGGTCCTTCCGTCTGTCCAGAAATGGGCTCCGGAGCTTTCAAGCAGGGAACTTGTCGCTTACGCGCCGACCGCAGGACTTCCTGAAATCCGCGAGGCGTGGAAAGAAAAGCAAATTGAAAAAAATCCTCTTTTAGAGAACAAAAAGACTTCTCTTCCTGCTGTGGTCCCGGGACTTACGGCAGGACTTTCATACATTATGGATCTGTTCGTCGATTCTGAAAAACCGGTGCTCGCGCCAGACCCAAGCTGGGACAATTATGTTTTAATCGCCGAGGCGCGGCGCGGAGCGGAATTCCATCAGTTCAAGATGTTCAGCGGCGGAAAATTTGACATCCACTCTCTTGAAAACGCAGTGAAAAAAGAAGCGGAAAAATACGGCTCAGTCCGCATTCTTCTGAATTTTCCTCAGAATCCTTCAGGCTACAGCCCGACTTCAGGCGAGGTGGAAGAGCTTGTCCGGATTTTAAAAGAAACCGCGGAAAGCGGAGCGAAAATCCTTGTGATAAGCGACGACGCGTATTTCGGGCTGAACTACGAAAAGGAAATAGAGCCCCAGTCGCTTTTCGCCCATATCGCAGACCTTCACGAGAACATTCTAGCGGTGAAGGCGGACGGACCTACAAAAGAAGATTTCGCCTGGGGATTCAGATGCGGATTCCTGACTTTCGGATGCAGAGGATTCACAGACGGACAGTACGACGCACTTGTGAAAAAACTTATGGGCGTTATCCGCTCTTCAGTTTCATGCTCCGCGACTCCAAGCCAGTCAATCATACTCAAATCCTTCCAGGACGAGAAAAACAGCGAGGAAAAAGCGGCTTTCAAGAAAATCCTTGAGGCGCGCTACAAAAAAGTCCGCGCTTTCGTTGACACGCACAAGTCCGACGCAATCGAGGCGCTTCCGTTCAACTCAGGATATTTCATGAGTTTTATCATGAAAGGAATAGACGCCGAAGAGCTCAGGGTTAAACTTCTGAAGGAAAAAGGAATCGGAACAATCCAGATTGACAGCCAGACCCTGCGCGTCGCTTTCTCAAGCATTGAAGAAGACAAGATTGACGATGTATACTCGGAAATATACAGAACCGCCGGGGAATTAAAGCGTGCGTAAAAACAGAAATCCGCTGCTTGCTGAGATGATTTTCTTTTCCGTTTTCCTGATTCTTTCGTTTTCAGGATGCGGAAAAAAAACTTCTGTCTACGAGCCGGCGGGCGAAGAAGACAGGATAATAATCTGGACAGACAGCAGCGAATTCGCGCCTTACATAGAGCTTTTCAACAAGACGCACGAGAAAAAAGCGGTTCTTGTCTACAAAGAAAATCCTTCGTCATCTTTTCCAGTTCCAGAGGACGAGCCTCAGCCGGATTTAGTCATCGGCTCATGGCTTATGAACGAGCAGACAAAACGGTATTTTGAAAGCCTCGACTATCTTTTTGAAAGAAAATTCATATCATCTGAAAATTTTTATTCCGCTCTCCTTGACGCAGGAAAAATCAAGCGAAGACAGTATCTTATTCCTGTAAGCTTCAATCTTCCTCTCATGATTTTTTCAAGGGAAAACGAAAGTTTTGTAGAAGACAGCTACACTATCTCTCTTGAACAGATAAGAAAATCCGGGGAAGCATTCAACCGAAAGAACAGGAACGGCTCTTTTTCCGCGATGGGATTCGCGCCTGAGTCAAACGACGACTTCCTTTATCTTGTGACAAAAATCCAGGGCGCGGACTACAAAGAGGCGAAAGGAAACACATTCTCCTGGGATTCCGCTTCGCTTTCAAAATCAATAGATTTTCTTTCGGACTGGATAAACGGGGCGAACGGCTCTTCAAAGACAGAAAGCGATTTTGTCTACAAATATCTTTCTGTGACAGACGAAAAACGCGTGACCCAGGGAAAAACGCTTTTCGCCTACACGACAAGCGACAGGCTTTTCAAGCTTGCAAGCCAGCAGTTCGCATCGATTGACTACAGATGGTTCAGGTATGAAAATTCCCTTCCTGTTGAGGATTCAATGGCAATGCTCGGCATTCCGAAAAAAGCGAAAAACCACAACGGAGCGGCGCTTTTCATCTCCTGGTTCTTTGACGCCAGAACCCAGGCGGAGCTCCTTGAACGGAAGTTTTCAATGAGCCTTGACACAAACAGATTCGGAATCGCGAACGGATTTTCCGCAGTCCGCGAAGTGACAGAACACATTCTTCCTGTCTACTACACTCCGCTTCTTTCAAATATTCCGCAGGCCGCGACATTCAAAGTCTACGGAAGAAAGCCTCTGCGGTGGGAACGCACAAAACGCCGCGTGATTATTCCTTTCATAAAAGAAAGCATCGCGTCTGACGGAACAAAAAGAATCCAGACAATCGAAGAACGCTACGCTGAATGGCGAAAGCAAGGCTTCAGCTGATTTTCCGCCGGCGCATTTTTCCGCGTTTTCAGCATTTCCCGAATTTTCCAAGACTGACTTTTTCCGCTTAAAAAAAATCTAATCCGTTTTCTCCGCTTTCCGATAATAATAATGCAGGAGGCGAAGAAAATGTCAGTTTCAATCAGTTCGGCTTACGCCCACAACTCATCTGTTCTCGGCTCAAAGCTTTACGTTCCTGTTTCACAAGGCTCTCTCCTTTACTCGCACTTTGACCATGTGCAGGGATTCGCCGCAAGAAAAGGACAGAACGGAATCTCAATCTCCAAGATAAGAATCCTGAACACGCTGATTGACCATCTTTCCTCGATAAAAAGCGGAAACGCAAAAACGAGCCTTGAATCTGTCTCGCCTGAAAAAATCGACGCCTTGATAAAAAACTACCAGGACGAAATAAGCAGGACTGTGAAAGCGGCGGAGAAAACTCCTTACATCCTTGCAGGAAACCGCCCTGAAGCCGGAGAGCTTTTCTCGTTCAACGCCTGAAAAACAAATTCAAAAATCAGAATCATGACCAGACAAGCCAGAGCAGAGCCGTCGCCGCTCCTGTCGTAAGAAGCGTGAACGGAACTCCGACTTTTAGCCATTTTGCAAAACTCATCGGATAGCCTTCTTTTTTGATTATTCCCATCGCGACAACATTCGCGGACGCTCCGTATGGAGTAAGATTTCCGCCAAGGCAAGAGCCGATTAAAAGCGCGAACATATAAAGCTCTGGGGAAACTCCGATTTCAGAGGCAAGCTGGCTTGCGACAGGAAGCATAACAATTATGTACGGAACATTGTCTATGAATCCCGAAAGCACAACTGAAACCAGGACAATAAGGGCAAAGCCGATGAACTTTGAGCCGCCTGTGACTTTTGAAAGGAAGAGCGAAAAATCATTCAAAAGGCCTGTTTCTGAAATCGCGCCGACAACGATAAAAATTCCGCAGAGGAAAAGAATAGTTTCCCAGTCAAGAGCCTTTATCATGCTCCAGGTTTCGCCTTTAGTCTTCTTCTGGCTGAACATATACCAGAAAACACCTGCGACTCCCAGAACCATGACAAAAATCCCTGAAACATACGGAAACTCGATTTTCAAAAAAGAAATCAGAGCAAGCCCGAAAATCATCGAAATAAGAAGAGCAAGCGGAAAAACCGAGACGACTTCTGTCTTTTCAACTTCAGCCTTGTCCTTGTTCTTCATGAAAATAAGATAGAAAAGGACGCAGCCGACCACAAGTCCTGCCTGAATGAAAAAGAAAATCGAGATTTTCCCCTGATGCACAAAAAAGTCGTTGAAAGTGTAGCCCGCAAAGCTTGCGAAAATCATAGAAGGCGGATCTCCGACCAGAGTCGCGGTTCCCTCAAGGTTCGACATCACGGCAAGACCGACCATGAAATAAGTCGGGTTTATTTTCAGTTTATTTGAAAGGGCAAGGGCAATCGGAGCCATCACAAGGACAGTCGCGACATTCTCGACAAAAACAGAAATTATTCCTGTCATCGCAAGAATCAGGATAATCGCGATTCCTGTGTTCCTTGATTTCTCGACGATAAAATCCGCGATTCTGGAAGGGACTTTTGAATAAATGAAAAGCGAGGCGATTGTCATGCTTCCGATGTAAATCATCAGGACGTTCCAGTTTATAAGAGCGAAAAGCGAATGCGAAATGGCAAATCCGCGCGAGATTTCAGCCGGAATCCCAGAAGCGTTTCCGCCAGTAAAAATCTTTCCCGGAAAAACAAATCCAAGGACAACAAGAACCAGAGCCGCCGCGCTTGTAAACCAGACTTTTTTGTCCTGAAAAAGAATCACAAGCGCATACATCAAAACCGCCAAAGAAAGCACAATCCATTTAAGTTCAAACATAGACAAAATGTAGTGCATATCAGGCGGATTTTCAAGATTTAATACGGCTTGCAAACCTCCCTTTTGCCATAAGGCGGTCATTGAGGCTCTCGAAATGATCTTCGCATTAGAAAATGCTAGCTCGCGTTGCGCACAACACGGAAACCATAATAGTTGAAGCGGTAATTAGGGTTGTTGCTGCCACGGATAGAAACGGCCGCGTTGTTAGCGTTGTCGTACCATGAGCCACCGCGAACGACGCGGCTAGAGCCGGAAGCCGCACCGTCCGCGGGTGTACCCGTTGTGACTGTTGAATCCCAGTCCCAGCACCACTCCCACACGTTTCCGCTCATGTCGTATATTCCAAGGCTGTTCGCTTTTTTCTGCTTCACTTCGTGTGTTTTGCTCTCGCTGTTTTCTTTGTACCAGGCGACATCGCCCGCAGTGCCGCTTCCTGAGTAAGTGAAAGTGTCCTTGTTTCCGCCTCGCGCGATGTACTCCCATTCAGCCTGTGTCGGAAGTCTGTAGCCGTCTGCTGATTCGTTGAAGTTCACGCTGTTCCATGTTGGATTATTTGATGAAGGCCCGCAGTATTTTGCAGGGCTGCCGCTGTCGCTTTTTCTGCCAGACCATTTTGAAGGGTCAGTTTCATTATTAATTGAATATGCTGGAATCAAGCTTTCCGCGATTGAGCGAAGGTTGCAGTACACAACCGCGTCGTACCAGTTCACATAATACGCAGGGTAATTGTCGCCTTTTCCGCAAGCGACACTTGGACTTGATGAGCCGTACCTGCAGTATGTCTCGTACTCTTTCTGTGTTACTTCGTGGTCCGACACGTAAAGGTCTGCGATTTTCAGGCTTCTTCCGCTTATGAACACGCTTGAGCTTGGCGCGAGAGTTTCTGTTCCGTCAAAAGTTCCGCCTGCAACCTTGACAAATCCTTCAGGAATTTCAGGCGCGCTTGAAGACACATTGACTCTCTTAACTACGCCTCCGCTTGTGTTTCCAAGCACGTCAACGCTCTTTAGTGTGAACCTGTAGTATTGGACTGTGCTGTCCGCATCGTTCAGTGTGAAAGTCTGGATTCCTTTGGCAACAGAAACCGCCGCACTTTCCCCGCTGTCGCTTGTTCCGTCGTTTGTGATGTAAGAAACAAGGACGTGGTCAAAGTCGTCGTCTTCAGGGTCTTTCCAGATGAGCGTGATTGTCTTTGCCGCGCTGTCATAATCTGAAGAAATTTCTGTCACGTCCGCGGGCGTGCCGGGCGTTTCTCCCGGAACCGCGCTGTTCTTGCATCCGAAGAGCGCAAGAGCCGCCATTGCAGCCGCCGCAAGAAAAGCGGCGGTTTTCACTGTATTTTTCATAAATTTTCCTCCGGTTTTATGAAAATCGGTTTATTTTTCCGGCGGTTGATTCCGCCGAACTGTGCAGGGTATTGCCTCGGGGCGTTAAACAGAGAAAGGACGCGTTCCGTTTTTCTGGAGCGCATCCTTTCTGAAGCAAGAGAAATCGTGTTTCCGTTGTTTTTTAAAGTGAGACAGTTATAACTTGTGTTGTGTTGTGTTGTGTTGTGTTGTGTTGTGTTGTGTTGTGTTGTGTTGTG
>CAZSHF010000043.1:0-21043 GCA_964606655.1 uncultured Treponema sp. | reverse complement strand
AAATGGCTGTTCCTTCGATTATTTTCCGTTCGGACAACGCGGATTTCAGGACAAAAGACGAAGTTTCAAACGGACTTGATTCTGAGCAGGCCGCGAACAACGAGCGTGTCTTGAAACGAATCGCGGAAATCCTGAACAAATTCAAGGATTACCGCGTGACAATTGTCGGTCATGCGAACAGAGTTACAGACAACGAGGCTGAAGAAACGGAAGACAATCCAAGGCAATGGGGTCCTGCTTTGATTTCGCTTTCTGCAAGACGCGCTGAATTTGTAAAGGATTATCTGACAAAGAGCGGAGTAAATGCGTCAAGGCTTTCAACAGAAGGAAAAGGCGGAACTGAGCTTGTCGTAGATTTCCACGACAAAGAGAACAACTGGAAGAACCGCCGAGTCGAATTCATTCTCGAAAAATGAGGAAGGGCTTCGCGAGAAGCCCGTTGATGAATCGGAGACCGTGAAGAAAATTGCGGAAGCAATTTTTAGGTCAACGAATGAGGAAGGGCTTCGCGAGAAGCCCGTTGATAAATCGGAGACCGTGAAGAAAATTGCGAAGGCAATTTTTAGGTTCAAAATGAAAATAAAACACAAAACGGCTATTGACTAAAACATAAAGAAGGAATATATTTGAACACGTTCTAACGAACAAGGTTGCTTAGCTCAGCTGGTAGAGCAATGGACTGTTAATCCATGTGTCGCAGGTTCAAAACCTGCAGCAGCCGGAAGACTTCCTGGAAATGGGAAGTCTTTTTTTATTTTAACTTAAGATTTTTGCTTCAAAAAAAATCAGGTTTTGAAGCGGATTTATTTTTCGCGTTATGAACATAAATTAAAAAGGAAAATCCGTTTTGCGTTTTGAAAAGGCTCGTCTCGACATCTCCGGCAGAAACAAAAGTCGCTGGAGTCTTTCGAGAATAAAAATCAAGAAAGCTTTTGCGTGTTTTACGGCATTTTGCGGCGGATTTTAGTTTTTTTTGCGTTTCCGCATGCCTAAAAAACTAGATTGTAGCAAAACTTTCGGATTATTCTTCAGAAGAGTTTTTCTGCGTTTCTTCTGAATCTGAAGATGTTTTTCTTGCAAGCCCTTTCACAAATCCAAGGATGTGTTCCCTCAAATCCGGCGAAAGCTCTTCAAGATTGTTTATAAGATTTCTGTAGTCGTGGATTTTCTTCACCGTTTTGTATTCTTCTTTTTCACCGCTTTCATCAATCGGAATTCCTGTCACAAGATACTTCACAGAAACTCCTAAAAACTGCGCGATTTTTTCCGCTGTGTCCGCCGCCGGAATGCTGTTTTGCCTGATTCCTTTTCCGATGTTCGACGGGTCAAAACCTGCCGCAAATCCCAGATGTTTTCTTTCCACTTTTTTCAATATGATGAGTTCATGGACTCTTTCCCAAAAGTTCATGCTCTGAATTATTGCAGATTTCTGTAGCAAAATTTATGAAAATCGAAATATTTTAACAGATTTTTTTTAAAGAGTAATATATTGCTAACTCGTGTCTTTTGCCTGTTTTCGCGACGATTTTTCATAGGGCTTGCTTAAGTTTTCGTCGGTTTTTCGCTTTTCATGGCTCATGATTTTTTTTTGATTCATGATTTCTTGAGATTCATGCTGTTTTCTATTCATAATTTCATGATTTTTCTGTGTGAATCCAAGTCAGCTCGTGCTTGTTGTAGTTCAAGTGAAGAATCCGGCTTCCAGGAATTTCAGCGAATTTTCCGATTGTGTTCCAGTCCGGCTCGCCTTGCATTTTGATTGTGCAGATTATGTTCCGCGCAAGTCCGCTTTTAAGCCAGCCGTTCACCCATTTTAAAAGCCGCTCGGGATAGCAGATAACATCGCTGAAAACCCAGTCGCAGAATCCGATTTCTTCAGGCTTTAAAGTGAACGCGTCGTGTTTTTCAAAACGTACAAGAGGATTTTTCATAAGGCTTGGCGCAAGTTCAGTTCTGTCGACGGCAAGGACATTTGCTCCAAGATTCACAAGAACCCAAGTCCAGCCGCCTGGACACGCTCCGGCTTCAAAACATCTTTCGTTCGCTTTAGGAAAAGGCGTTCCGTTCAAAAGGTTCGCCATCGTAAGGCTTTCCTGAATTTTCAGATATGCGCGGCTCGGCGGATTTTCGTGGTCTTCTTTGAAATCGATTTTTCCTGCCGGAAGAAAACTTGATGTGTTTGCGGATGCAATCATTCTGTTCTCTCCGGTGAGCGTGTAAAGTCCAATCGGGCTTGAAGGAATTTTTGCCGGAAATTCTCTTGTCTTTAAATTGATGTACGGAAGTTTTTGCTGAATCAGTTCTGCCCGTCTGAAAAACTGATACTGATACGGAGCCCAGTTCCGCTGGATGCTTTTTAACGCCGCGCTTGCAGAACCGATTGATTCAAATTCTATTTCAAGAGGAGAAAGCATTGCGCATCTTGACCAGTACGGAAGATTGTTCCAGTTTTCATCTGAATTTTTGCTCTCTTTCTGATTTACTTGATTCAGCCGGTTTGTTCGCTTAATTTGGTTCAATTTAAGAAATGGAAGAAACTGAAACAATGGAAAATTCGCGTAGTAAATCAGGTCGCCGAATTCTTCTGTCGGCGGAGAGGAAAATCCAAGCCTCTCTGAGATTTCTTTTTTCAGGATTTCTTTCATTTCGGGGAAAGCCAGAAATGCGGCTCCAGGCAATTGTCTGATTCTGTAGTTCTGTCCGAGTTCTGTCCCTTGGTTTTTATCTTTAGGTTTGTCTGCGCTCATTGATTTTCTTGTCTGTTTTAGATTTAAGTCTGATTTTGTTCAGTTTGAAATCTTCCGCTGGATTCCGTCGGATTTTCTGGACTGGATTTCCGCTAGATTATCTGGCAGCCGGAATTTGTTATCTGGTCTGAAACGCCGGATTCTTTTTCCGAATCCAGTTCTTTTATGTACTCTGCAAGCCTTGAAGTTCCCTTTGACGGAAGAATTTTAAATCCGATTTCAGTAGTTCCGTTTTCCTCTTTTACCCACTGAGGATGAACTATAAGGCTGATTATTTCGGAAGCGGCGCGGGCGAATATCACGCTGATTTCATAATCGTTATCAAGGTCAACATCGACAGGAACTGTGTAGTGAATTTTCAGTCCGCACTTGCTGAAGTTGTCCAGAACCGCCGCCAAAGGGCAAAGCTCCGGAGCCTCAACGCGGCCGATGTCCTGAATCCGCACGGCTTTTCGTGTCTTTATTCCCATAGGCGGATATTATAAGTTGTTTCGTATAGAATCGCAACATTGTAACATCGCATCGCCACGGCTTCGACACGAAATCTTTATGCTTGATTTTGGTACTATTTAATGGTATCATATAAACATGAACAGCAAGCAACAAAAAATCTATGAGGAAATTTTTAAAGAACCTGTTCAGTCGAGCATCGAATGGAAGGACATTGAAAATCTTTTGATTGCTCTTGGAGCGGAGATTAGTGAAGGAAATGGATCAAGAGTTCGCATAAAACTTAACAACGAGCGGGCGGTCTTTCATCGTCCGCATCCAGAAAAAGTTACAGACAAAGGTGCTGTAAAATCAATGCGAAAATTTTTGAACAATGCAGGAGTAAAATTATGATGAATTACAAAGGCTATATCGGAGATGTTGAATATGATGACGAAGCGAAAATCTTTTCGGGAACTGTTATAAACACTCGTACCGTTATAACTTTTCAAGGAACTTCTGTTGAAGAGCTTGAAAAAGAGTTTAAGAATTCCGTTGATGATTATCTTGAATGGTGCAAAGAAGATGGAATTGCCCCGGAAAAACCTTATTCCGGAAAATTCAACGTGCGTTTTCTTCCGGCTTTGCATCAAAAAGCGGCAATCGCTGCAAAAAAACTGAATATGTCGCTGAATAGTTTTGTTGAAAAATCTGTTGAAGATGAACTTATAAAAGTCGGAATATAATTATGACCAAATTCTAGAATAATACGCAGTTCTTTACGAAAGTTGCAGCTGGAAAATCGTAGATTTTCCAAAATCCGTGTGATGAAGTTGTGTGAAAAAAAATCGTGTGTCGCGGTCAGAAAAAAGCAAATCTCATTAATTAATGCAAACGGATTATCCGCTGATTTTCAGAACCACGGAATTTCAGCATCAGGTTTTTCTTTTCCTGAATGAAAGGACCGTCAACCAAAACATCAATGCAGGAAAGCATTCTGTCTGTAAATTCTGTGTGTTTTCTCTGGCCTTTTTGCAAATCTTTTTCCAGAATGTAGCCTGTCCAGCACCAGATGTCTTTTTTTGGATAAATTGATTTTAGTTTTTCAAGAAATGGAGCAAGAACTTCTTGGTTTTCCTCTTCAAACGGTTCTCCGCCTAAAAGAGAAAAACCTTGGATGTGTCCTGGCTTTAAAGCCTCGATGATTTCGTTTTCAGTTTCACTTGTGAATTCTTTTCCGAACTTGAAATTCCAGGTTTCAGGATTAAAGCAGCCCGGACAGGCGTTCCGGCATCCGCTTACAAAAAGCGAAACCCGGACACCTTCTCCGTCAGCGACATCGATTTTTTTTATATTTCCGTAGTACATAAGAGCCTTCAAAAAGGGGTTTTAGGGGAAAACGGAGTTTGCCCCTAGGCGAGAGGGTAGCGGAAAAGGCAACAAAGCGGAACAAATGCCGCTACTTGCAGGGGCATTTGTGGAGCGACTTGCCTTTGAAGCGAGGGGGAGACTTCCCCCGCTTTTAGTTTACAGGTGCAGAACCCGTTCTTTTATTTCCTGGGTTCTTCCCTGATTCCAGTACTGAGTTCCGATGTAGCCGCAAGTCCTGCGCGCGACATTCATGGTCGACTGGTCCGTGTTTCCGCATTGAGGACATTTCCAGATCAGTTTTCCGTCGTTGTCTTCAACAACCTGAATTTCGCCTGTGTAGCCGCATTTCTGGCAGCAGTCGGATTTTGTGTTCAGTTCCGCGTACATGATGTTTTCGTAAATATGCTTCAGGACTGAAAGAACCGCAGGAATGTTCTGTTCCATGTTCGGAACTTCGACATAACTTACCGCTCCGCCCGGAGAAAGTTTCTGGAACTGGCTTTCAAATGTAAGTTTAGAGAAAGCGTCGATTTCTTCGGTCACGTGGACGTGATAAGAGTTTGTGATGTAGTTTTTGTCTGTCACGCCCTGAATTTCTCCGAACCGCCGTTTAAGGCATTTTGCAAACTTGTAAGTTGTCGACTCAAGCGGAGTTCCGTACAGGCTGAAAGCGATGTTTGATTCGGCTTTCCATTCCGCGCATTTGTCGTTCATGTGCTGCATAATCTGAAGCGCGAACGGAGTTGCGTCAGGATCTGTGTGAGGTTTTCCTGTCATATAGCGGACGCACTCGCAAAGGCCTGCGTAGCCGAGCGAAATTGTGGAATATCCGTTGAAAAGAAGATTGTCGATTTTTTCGCCTTTTGAAAGCCGTGCAAGCGCGCCGTTCTGCCAAAGTATTGGAGCGACATCGCTTGGAGTTCCCAGAAGCCTTTTGTGCCGGAGCATGAGCGCTCTGTGGCAAAGCTCAAGGCGTTCGTCAAAGATTTTCCAGAACTTTTCCATGCTGCGGTCAGAAGAGCAGGCGACATCGACAAGGTTTATTGTGACAACGCCCTGATTGAATCTTCCGTAGAATTTAGGTTTTCCTGTCTCGTCGCGGTAAACTGTAAGGAACGAGCGGCAGCCCATGCAAGGATAACAGTTTCCTTCTTTAAGCTCGAACATTTTCTTTTCAGAAATGTAGTCTGGAACAAGCCGTTTTGCTGTGCATTTTGCCGCGAGTTCTGTGAGGTAATAAAATTTTGAGTCCGGCTCGATGTTGTCAGGCTCAAGAACGTAAATCAGTTTAGGGAACGCAGGAGTCACCCAATAACCTTTTTCGTTTTTAACGCCCTGAGTTCTCTGCTTTAAAACTTCTTCAATAATCAGAGCCAAATCCGCTTTTTCCTGCTCATTTTTGGCTTCGTTCAGATACATGAAAACTGTAACGAACGGGCTTTGACCGTTTGTCGTCATCAAAGTTACAACCTGATACTGAATCGTCTGGACTCCGCGAGTTATCTCATCGGCAAGTCGGCGTTCAACGATGTGGTCGAACTGTTCTTTTGTAAGAGTGATTCCGGTTTCTTCTACAGTAATGTTCAGCTCTTTTGTGAGTTTTTTGCGGCTGACATCGACGAACGGAGCAAGATGGGCAAGAGAAATCGACTGCCCGCCGTACTGGCTTGAAGCGACCTGAGCGATAATCTGGGTCGCGATGTTGCACGCGGTTGAAAAAGAATGAGGCGTGTCGATTTTTGTTCCGCTGATTACAGTTCCGTTCTGAAGCATATCGTCAAGGTTCACAAGATCGCAGTTGTGCATATGCTGCGCGAAATAATCCGCGTCATGGAAGTGGATTATTCCTTCGTTGTGGGCCTGGACAATGTCTTCGTCTAGAAGAAAACGTTTTGTGATGTCTTTTGAGACTTCGCCTGCCATATAATCGCGCTGAACCGAAACCACAGTTGAATTCTTGTTGGAGTTTTCCTGTTTAACTTCCTCGTTCGCGCATTCCAAAAGAGAAAGAATCTGCTGGTCGGTGGAATTCTGTTTTCTCATCAAAGCGTGTCTGTAACGGTAAGTTATGTAGATTTTCGCAAGGTCGAACGCGCCGATTCTCATTAGTTCTGTCTCGACCAGATCCTGAATCGCCTCCACATTCATCTGAACTTTGCTCAGGCTGCATCTGTCCGCGACCTTTGCCGAAACCGCGCTTATGTATTCCTCGGAAAGCCTGTCGCTTTCTGGAATCGCGTTGTTCGCCTTTGTGATTGCAGTCTCGATTTTACGGATGTCGAAAATTGCCTCTTCGCCGTTTCGTTTGATGATTTTCATTTTCCCACCTCAAGTTTATTCTATAATTCTCTATTGTTCGTTTTTTAGCATTGTTCAAAAAAACACTAGATATAGCGTTTTTACGATTCAAACTATACTACGAATGGTGTCGCTCGTCAATTAAAGAATTCTGCAAATTCTTGGCATTTTATGTGTTTTTTATATTGTCTTCAGATTTTTTTATTTCCCCGGATTTTCTGAATCTGTGCGGCAATGCGGCGGCTGTTTTCCATACGGAAGCAGTGCTGTGGGCGAGGTTTTCCCGTTCAAAATGCAAGGCTTTTGTGCTATAATCGCGTCTATGAAGAAAAACGAATCAACTGAATCCAAAACAGCAAAAAATCCTGAAATGTCAGAAAACCTTAAAAGTTCAGACAATTTTGAAAATCCTGAAAAACCTGAAACCTCGGAAAATCCCGAAAAACTTAAAATCGGCGAAAAGACCGCGATGGTCACGATTCTCGGGCGGCCTTCAAGCGGAAAATCAACTTTTCTGAACACAGCGTGCCAGGAGCCTGTTTCTATAGTTTCTCCGATTCCTCAGACCACACGGAACGCAATTCGTGGAATCGTGAACACTTCGCTCGGACAGCTTGTTTTTGTTGACACGCCTGGCTATCACGACTCTGAAAAAAAACTTAATCTCCGCCTGAAATCTGTCACAGAAGAGCAGCTTGAAGGAGCGGACTGCATTCTCTATATAATCGACACAACCCGGATTCCGGGAACTGAAGAGCAGATGATAGTTGAGCTCGCTGAAAAACATACTGAAAATCTTGTTGTCGCTCTGAACAAAATCGATTTGCCTGAGTCAAACGCCGGAAAAATCCGCGAGTTTGTGAATCAGAATCTTCCTTCTCTTCCTGAAAACAGGATTTTTGAGATGTCTGCGGAAAAAGACATCGGAATCGATGAGGTTCTCCGCGCCTTGTACGGACTTGCTCCTGTCCAGCCGCATTTTTATACAGAAAATGTCTACACTGACCAGAACATTTCCTTCCGGATTTCAGAGATAATCCGCGGCGAAGCGATAAACCGACTTGAGCAGGAAATTCCGCATTGCCTTTATGTGAATATCGCTGACATTGAAAGCCGCGGAGAAAACGGAAAGCTTTGGGTGCGCGCTTTTCTTTGCGTCGAGCGTGAAAGCCAGAAAGGAATGGTTATCGGAAAAGGCGCTTCGATGATTAAGTCAATCAGAATGGCTTCTCTGAAAAAAATGAAGAAAGTATTTCCTTTCAAGATTGATCTGGATTTGCAGGTGAAAGTCGATAAAAACTGGCGGCAGCACGACAACACTCTTTCAAGACTTATCTAGCCTGAATGCCAGTTTTGAGATGACAGTTTTTCGGATTTTGTAAATTTATGCAAAAATTCTGCGATTTACGGAAGAATTTCATATTTATGCATTTTGCCCGGATTTCCTTTTTCCGGCTTCCGCTTATTTTTGAATTTATTTTAAAATCCACTAAATATAGCGTTTTTTTGATTTTCTTAATGTTGTAATTCACTATTTTTTGAAGTATTATTTTATCAGATGAGATAAATATTTTTTTAAGAGGTATAAATATGGTTCAGAAAGAAGAATGGAAAGGCTTTCAAGGCCGTTTATGGAAAGAAGAGGTGAATGTCCGTGACTTCATCCAGAATAACTATACGCCTTATGACGGAGACAGCAAATTTCTTGCGGCTCCGACAGAAGCGACTAAAAAACTTTTCGCGGAACTTCAGAATCTGCAGAAGGCTGAGCACAACAAGAAATCTGTCGGTCTTGACGGAAAGGAAAGAAGCGGCGTTCTTGAGCTTGAGACAGAAGTTGTCACAGGACTTACTGCTTACGGAGAGGCTTATATCTGCCCTGAAGGAAAGCAGCTTGAAAAAGTTGTCGGACTTCAGACTGACAAGCCTTTGAAGCGCGCTTTTATGCCTTACGGCGGAATCAAAATGGCTGAACAGTCCTGTGAGATGTACGGATACAAGCCGAATCCTGAGCTTCACAAGATTTTCACTGAATATCACAAGACACACAACCAGGGCGTTTTTGACATCTACACGCCTGAGCAGAGAGCGGCGCGTTCCGCTCATATTCTGACCGGACTTCCTGACACTTACGGACGGGGACGAATTGTAGGCGATTACAGGCGCGTCGCTCTTTACGGAATCGATTTCCTCATCAAAGAAAAACAGAAGGATTTCAACAATATCGGCGACGGAACAATGACAGAAGAAGTCTGCCGTCTCCGCGAGGAAGTCGCAGACCAGATCAAGGCTCTTAAAGGCTTGAAAGAAATGGCTGCTCTTTACGGATATGACATTTCCGCTCCTGCAAAGAACGCCCGCGAAGCGTTCCAGTGGCTTTACTTCGGCTATCTCGGCGCTGTAAAGACACAGAACGGCGCGGCTATGTCTGTAGGACGAATCTCCACATTCCTTGACATTTATATCGAACGCGATTTCAAGAACGGAGTTCTCACAGAAGAAGAGGCTCAGGAACTTGTTGACCACATCGTAATGAAATTCAGAATGGTTCGCTTCGCGCGGATTGAATCTTACAACCAGCTGTTCTCTGGAGATCCGATTTGGGCTACTCTTGAAGTCGCAGGTCTCGGACAGGACGGACGTTCGATGGTCACAAAGAACGATTTCCGCGTTCTTCACACATTGGAGAACATGGGACCAAGCCCTGAGCCGAACATCACAGTTCTTTACTCAAAAAGGCTTCCTGAAACGTTCCGCTCATACGCTTCTAAAATCTCAATCGACACATCTTCAATCCAGTATGAGAACGACGATGTGATGCGGCCGGTCTGGGGCGACGACTATTCAATCTGCTGCTGCGTCTCCGCTACTCAGACAGGAAAAGAAATGCAGTTCTTCGGCGCGCGCGCAAATCTTGCAAAAGCATTGCTTTACGCTTTCAACGGCGGAATCGACGAAGGCTTGAAGAAAGGCGAGCAGATCGGACCGGAATACGCTCCGATTACAGCAGATGTAATCGATTCTTCCAACTACGATGAAGTTCTAAGAAAATACAAGGCGATGCTTGAATGGCTTGCAGGCGTTTATGTGAATGTTCTGAACGCGATTCATTATATGCACGACAAATATTACTACGAGGCTGAAGAGCTTGCTCTTGAAGATACAGATGTAAAACGCACATTCGCGACAGGAATCGCAGGA
Organism: uncultured Treponema sp.; assembly: GCA_964606655.1. GTDB lineage: Bacteria > Spirochaetota > Spirochaetia > Treponematales > Treponemataceae > Treponema_D. The sequence goes on along the minus strand of CAZSHF010000043.1, from coordinate 10,997 downwards.
TTCAGCCATGTTGTTGATTCTCTTTCTGCTATGAAATATGCGAAAGTTCATGTGAACCGCGAGAAAGTCGATGTCAAGGACAAGGCGGGAAATGTAATCAGAACTGTGACAATTGTAAAAGATTTTAAGGTTGAAGGCGATTTCCCTCGCTACGGACAGGATGACGACAGGGCGGACGACATTGCAGTCGAGCTTTTGAAGACATTCATGAACATGATTAGAAAGCATCCGACTTACAGAAACGCAGAGCCGACAACTTCGATTCTTACAATCACATCGAATGTTGTGTACGGAAAGGCGACAGGCGCGCTTCCTAACGGACGACCGGCTGGCGCTCCGTTCAGCCCTGGAGCAAATCCTTCTTACGGCGCAGAGACAAAAGGCCTTATCAAGTCTTTGAACTCTACTGCAAAACTTCCGTATGAATACGCTTTGGACGGAATCTCGAACACGCAGACAATCAATCCTAGCGCGCTCGGACACAACGAGGACGAAAGAATCGGAAACCTTGTGAATATTCTTGACGGCTACTTTGATGTAAGCCCTGAATCAGGACACGCTGGCGCGCATCACTTGAATGTGAATGTTTTCGGCGTTGACAAGCTCAAGGATTGCCAGGAACATCCTGAAAAACCGGAATACGCGAACTTCACAGTACGAGTTTCAGGTTACGCTGTAAGGTTCATCAACCTTACAAAAGAGCAGCAGGATGATGTAATCGCGCGAACTTGCCACGCAAGCCTTTAGTCTGAAAAGATAATCCGCTTTCCGACCGGACAATTTGGCAGCCGCAGGTTTTGAATCGTCCGGAAGCACAGCGGAATTGTTCAGGCGTTTGAAAAAAATCGCGCCTCTTGCAGAAATGCAGGAGGCGTTTTTTTGACTTTTGAGATATTTTCAGTTCGGAGAAGACTTTCAGCTTGAATCTTGCAATGCGTTTTTTCGGAGAAAACATTCGGCTTAAATCTTTCAATGCTTTGTTTTTCGTAAGACAAACACAATTCAACAACATAAGAGGATTCTATGAAAAAACTTTCCTTGATTCTTTTCGGACTCGCGTTCGCTTTTGCCGGATGCAAAAACGCTTCTTCACTTGCTGAAGGAGAATGGAAAACCCGCTCTCTTGAAATTGACGGAGCCGCGCAGGAAATATTCGAGTCAAGCCTTGCGATTGAAAAAGGCGAGAACAATATTTACAAAATAAGCGGAGATTCCGGCGTGAACAGATTTTTCGGCTCTGCTAAAATCGAAGGAACTTCTTTTTCCGTTCAGGACGACATGGGAAGCACAAAGATGGCAGGCGAGCCGGGCGCGATGCAGTTCGAGGACAATTTCTTGAAAGCCTTGATTGAATCTGTTTCGTTCAGCCTTTACAAGGAAAACGGCTCGGATTTCCTTTCGCTTGAGAACAAAGACGGAAGCATGAAACTTGTTTTTGTGAAAAAATAAAAGTTTTTGAATCGGAATCAGATTTTTGAGAGAAGGCTTATGAAAATCATTGACAGCCACATTCATTTCGGTTCGGCTTTGAGTTTTGAAATGAAAAAAGAGCACGTTCTTTACGCGATGGAAAAATACGGAATTTCCAAAGCGCTTGTTTCAAATGTCCAGGCGACAGAATGTGATTTCAGCCAAAATAGGCTTTCTCCTGAAAACCAGATTCCGCAGATTAAAGCCGCGGAGGAAACTGTCAGGTTCGCGCGCGAAAATCCTGGGAAAATTTACGCCGCAATCTGGATGAAACCTTTGTGCGAAACCTGCGACGATAAGATTTTTGATTTTGTGAAGTCAAATCTCGATGTGATAAAGGCATTGAAATTTCATCCTTATCATTCCGCTGTTCCTTTTGACGACGAAAGGATAGAAAAGTATATGCCGCTTGCAGAAAAGTTCGCCCTTCCTGTGATAACGCATACAGGATGCGGCGACTGCGACAATGTGGAACGCGTTTTTAATATGGCTCTCCGTCATCCTGACGTGAAATTCATTATGGCTCATCTGGGGCTTGGAACGGACAACAGAAAAGCGATCGGGCTCTGCAAAAAACTTCCGAACCTTTACGGCGACACTGCCTGGGTTCCTGTTGAATCGGCGGAAAAATTCATTTCAGAAGCCGGAGATGAAAAGCTTCTTTTCGGAAGCGATTCTCCGATTGACGGACCTGACACATATCTTTTCAACCGGAGCGGCGAGCGTTCTATTTATCAGGATTATTTTCACGAGCTTCCAGAACGGATTTCAGAAGAATCCTACGAAAAACTTATGCATAAAAACGCGGAACGGATTTTCGGGCTTTGATGCTCTGATTTTTTCGTTATTCGTTTTTTTTGCAACGGAATTCTTTTGTAATTTGATTCAGTTTTTTCTGTTATTTTGAGATATATTTTTTACATAAGATTTCTGGTTTTTATGCTATAATTTTTCCATGTCAGTTTTTTCGGTAATTCTTTATTCTCTGCTTGCTCTTCTTGCCTTGCTTGTTCTTCCGTTTGCCTTGAGAATTGTGTTTTATGTTTTGGCCTGGCTTTTCATTCTGTTTTCGGGACTTTGTTTTTTCAGGAAAAAATATGAAAAGCCGAGCAGTTTTTCGTACAGTCTTCTGACTTTCGGCTACTGGCTTATCTGTTCGTGCGGAAGAGTGAAAATCCATTCAAAGGGAACTGAACTTGTTCCTCCGGACACTTGCTTTCTTTTTGTCTCAAACCACCGTTCAAGGTTCGACAATATGATTCACGTCGTCTCGATGAAAAAATCAAAAATCGTGTTTGTCTCAAAAGAAGAGAACTTTAAAATTCCCCTTGCAGGAAGATTCATGAGGCGGAACTGTTATATCTGCCTGAAGCGCGGAAACTCAAAAAGCGCGTTTGAAATGGTAGACATCGCGGCAAGCAGGATTGAAAACAAAGTCGCGTCTGTCGGAATCTTTCCTGAAGGAATGAGAAGCAAAAGAGGCGGACTTCTTCCTTTCAAGCCCGGAGTTTTTAAAATCGCGGAAAAAGCGAAATGCCCGATTGTCATCGGAGTCACAAAAAACACAGAAATGATTCACAAAAACTGGCCTTGGAAAAGAACTGATGTTTATTTTGAAGTCATAAAAGTCTGTGCTCCGGAAGATTTTGAAGGAAAAACCACAAGCGAAATAAGCGGGGAAATAGAAAATCTTGTGCGCTCGTCTTTGGATTCGTCGTCTTTTTCTTCTTGATTCTGAAAAGTTTTTGAAATATAACTGTCAACTGTATTGAAAAATTAAAAATGAGGAGATTTTTAAATGATTTACATTTTGTACAATCCGCTTGCGAACAATAAAAGAGGCGCGGAGGCGAATTCGGAGCTTGAAAAGCTTTTCAAAGAGAAAGAAGGAAGAGAGGCTTTGTTTCTGGATGTAAGAAAGATTTCGGGCTTCAATGAATTTATCGGAAATCTTTCTGACGATGACGAAGTTGTTCTTTCAGGCGGCGACGGAACTTTGAATCATTTTATAAACGATGTTTCAGATTTGAATATCAGGCCGAAAATTTATCTTTTTCCCGACGGAAGCGGAAACGATTTTGAACGCGATGTCAAAGGTTTTTATGCGGACACATTCAGGAAAACGGATTCTTTCTCGGGCGTTTCCAGCATGAAGGATTTTTCAAATAAAGATTCCGCTAAAACTGAAGACAAGCTTATTCTTCTGAACGGATTCCTGAAGAATCTTCCTGAAGTTTCTGTGAACGGAATGAAAAGGCGTTTCATAAACGGAATCGGCTACGGAATCGACGGATATTGCTGCGAAGTCGGCGATGAGATGCGCGAAAAATCAGACAAGCCGGTGAATTACGCTCTGATTGCGATAAAAGGACTGCTCGGGAAATTCAAGCCTTCAAACGCGGTTGTCACAGTTGACGGAAAATCCAAGTCTTTCAAGAATGTCTGGCTTGCACCTTCTATGCTTGGAAGGTTTTACGGCGGCGGAATGATGGTCGCTCCGTTTCAGGACAGGCTGAATCAGGAAAAGAAACTTACTTCTGTCGTCTGGCACAGCAAAAGCAAACTGAAAACCCTGCTCGCGTTTCCTTCGATTTTCAAAGGCGAGCATATAAAACGGACAAAAATGATTGAGACATTTGTAGGACACGAAATCAAAGTCGAGTTCGACAAGCCGCAGGCTCTTCAGATTGACGGAGAAACTGTGAAAAATGTCCTGACTTATACTGCGACATTTTTCTGACCTGAATGTCGGGTTTATGAACCGCATGAAAAATTTGCGATTCCGCGGAAATGCGTGTTCCGCGGAAGTTTATTTTTCCCAGCCAGTGTATTTTTCACATTCAAGGATTTCGCGCGCTTTTTTCACCCGTTCTTCTGTCGGCGAAGGCGTGTCTTTAAGCGCGTATTCAATTCCCAAATCCTTGTATTTGATTGCCCCAAGTCCGTGGTAAGGAAGAATTTCAACTCTCTGGACATTGTGGAGCGTCCGTATGAAATCTCGGGTTTTTGTCAGATATTCGTCGTTGTCTGTTATTCCCGGAGTAAGGACGTGCCGGATCCAGATAGGCTTTTTTATTTCATCAAGATAGCGGAACATTTCTTTTATGTTTTCTCCGCTTGCGCCTGTCAGTTTTATGTGCTCTTCCTCGTCAATGTGTTTTATGTCCATCAGAAGAAGGTCTGTCACTTCCATAAGCCTGTTGAATTTTGAAAACCAAGGCTCGGCTTTTGTGAAAGGCCCGCCGGCAGTGTCGATGCAAGTGTTTATTCCTTTTTCCTTTGCAAGCGTGAAAAGTTCTGCAAGAAAATCAATCTGAAGAAGAGGCTCGCCGCCCGAAACTGTGATTCCGCCTTTCTTTCCCCAGTAGGAACGGCAGGTCAATGCTTCGTTTAAGACTTCCTCGGCGGAATACAAAGTTCCGCTTTTCATGTTCCATGAATCAGGATTGTGGCAGAATTTGCATCTCATTTTGCAGCCCGAAAGAAACACGATGAAGCGGCTTCCCGGACCGTCCACACAGCCGAACGACTCAAACTTTAAAACATAACCTTGCATGATTTTGCCTCCACAATTTCCGGAATGCCCTGATTTAAATTCCTAATGAGAATTGTCATATCTTACCTTAGATTGAAAATTCAAGTCAAATTATATAATATTAACCGCATAATCCTATTCTTAATTTAGCGAGGAAACTATGAAAAAGTCCATCGAAATTTTAGATTCGACATTGCGTGACGGAGCGCAAGGTGAAGGAATAAGTTTTTCTGTCCAGGACAAAATACATATCTGTCAGGCGCTTGATGAGCTTGGAATTCAGTTCATTGAAGCCGGAAATCCCGGGTCGAATCCAAAGGACATGGAATTTTTTCAGGAAATCAAGAAAATCGAGCTCAAGAATTCAAAGCTGTGCGCGTTCGGCTCGACCAGGCGCAAAGACATAAAATGTTCGGAAGACGCGAATCTTCAGAGCCTTCTTTCCGCCGGAACAGAATGGACTGTCATTTTCGGAAAATCCTGGACATTTCAGGTTACAGACATAATCAAGACAACGCTTGAAGAAAATCTTCTGATGATAGAAGAAACCTGCCGCTTCCTTAAAGAGAACGGAAGACGCGTGATTTACGACGCGGAGCATTTTTTCACAGGATTCAAGGAAAATCCGGAATACGCTCTGAAAACTTTGAGCGCGGCGGTCGAAGGCGGAGCGGAAGTTCTTTCTTTATGCGAGACAAAAGGCGGGTGCATGCTTAAAGACTTGGAAAAAGCGGTCAAGGCGGTTTTTGACAAATTCGGAGGCAAGGTGAAAGTCGGAATCCACACGCACAACGATTCAGGAATCGCAGTCGCTAATTCTCTTGTCGCTGTCGAGGCTGGGGCGGTTCACGTCCAGGGAACACTTTTGGGATTCGGCGAGCGTACAGGAAACGCGAATTTAAGCACGATAATTCCTGACCTTGAGCTGAAGCTCGGCTACGAATGTATCGGAACAGAAAATTTAAAGAAACTCACTGAAATTTCAAAACGCGTCGCGGAAATCACGAACATCGCGCTTAATTCCCAGCTTCCTTTTGTCGGCGGAAGCGCGTTCAGCCACAAAGCCGGAATGCACATTGACGCGGTTCTTAAAAATCCTTCCGCTTATGAACACATCTCGCCGGATTCAGTCGGAAACGAACGAGTTTTTTTGATGAGCGAAGTCGCAGGAAGGGCTACAATAATCGAAAAGCTTCAGAAAATCGATCCGTCAATCACAAAGTCAAGCGATGTCGCAAGCAATGTGATAAAGCGGATGAAGCAGCTTGAGTTTGAAGGCTACCAGTTTGAAGGCGCGGACGGAAGCTTTGACCTTCTTGCCCGGAAAATCATCGGGCGTTACCAGCCGTTTTTCACTCTTCATTATTACCAGACAAACGGCGTGAATCCTCGGCCTGAAGAAGGAGTCTGCGCCTGCGCTCAGATAAAGCTTGAAGTTGACGGACAGATTGAAGTGACCGCTGGCGAAGGCGACGGGCCTGTGAACGCTTTGGACATCGCATTAAGAAAAGCCTTGAGCAGATTTTATCCTGCCGTGAACCAGATAAGGCTTAGCGACTACAAAGTCCGTGTTCTGAACGGAAACACAGGAACGGAAAGCCGTGTCCGCGTTCTTATAGAAAGCACGGACGGAAACATTTCCTGGACGACAGTCGGAGTTTCAAGCGACGTTATAGAAGCGAGCTGGCTTGCGCTCTGCGATTCATTTGAATACAAACTGATTAAAGATATCGAGAGGCATCTTCATTATTGATTTCTGATTTGATTTCTGGGTTATGATTTCTGAACAGATATGCCGCAAAATGTTTTCCGAGCCGATTGACCATATTCTTAGCCGCAACGGATTCTGTTCGCTTAGAAACGCCGCAGTTTTTTTGCGGAACACTGAAATTCTTGTGAACGGAAAACGCGTTCTTTTTCGGAACGAGAAAGCGGACATCGAGAAAGACGAGATTTCTGTCGGCGGAAAAATTCTTCCGAATCAGAGGCACATTTATCTTCTTTTGAACAAGCCGCTCGGTTTCGTGTGCTCAAATGCAAGCGATTCCCATAAAACTGTCTACGGTTTGATTCCAGAAAGATTCAAAAAAATCGATGAGGAAGACGCGGAAGATTATGTGAAAGGCTGCGCCATTCATTCTGCAGGGCGGCTTGATTCTGACTCGTCTGGTCTTCTGATTCTTACTACAAACGGCTCTTTTTCAAATTTTCTTACGCGTCCTGAAAACAAAATCGAAAAAACGTATGAAGTTCACTTGAAGGAAAATATTTCTGAGGAAAACCGGCGGATTTACATAAACGCTTTTGAGAACGGAATAGAGCTTGCGGCGCATAAACACGGAGAAGCCTTCAGGACAAAGCCCGCGTCATTGATTTTCAAGAGCGGAAACGAATGTGAAGTCAGGATAAGCGAAGGAAAATTCCGCCAGATAAGACGAATGTTTTCCGCCTTGGGAAACGAGGTTGTTTTTCTGAAGCGGACTTCAATCGGAAGCCTGAAATTGCCGGAAGATTTAAAAGAAGGCGAGATTCGGGAAGTTTCAAGGGAAATGATGAGCAATGACAAAGCAGAACTCATTGAAGGCTTATAAATTTCTAGTCTGATTTTTCTATGTCATCGTCAAAGGACGTGATATCAAGTCCTGTTTCTGATTCGGATTCTGGGATTGTTGAAGACATAAGGCTTTCAAGGAAGCCGATTTTGACTTCTTCGTTCGGATATTTTAAAAGATAAGATTTTCGCCTTTGATTGTAGCCTTTTATCGTAAGATAGCCTGTCTGGTAGAAAAGCGGAATCGGATTCGGGTTGTCGTTGCGGTAATCCTTTAAATCCTGCTCGCTCGCCTCGATTCCGTTTGTAAAGTCCATATAATTGCGTCGGCTTTCTTTGAGTTTTTTAATCAGGAATGTCGGAGTTCCAGTTGAGAACCAGTATGAGTCAAAATTTTTATTTTTCAAGGCATTTATTAAGCTGAACGGATTGTAAACTCCTTTGCTCTCTGGGAAGAAGTGATAGCCGTCATACATTTCTTTTAGATTTGCAAGACATTCCTCTTTTGTCAGATTAAGCGTTTTTGCCATATCTTCGATTTCCGGCTCAAAGTTTTCAAGTATTTCATCTTCCGTGATTCCGCAGATTGTCGCATAATCGCGTGTCAGAGAAATATCTTCTAGCTGATTCAAATCGCTGAAAATGCTCACTTTGCTGAATTTTGTAACGCCGGTTATGAAAACGAACTTCAAATATTCGTCCGAGCTTTTTAGGTTTCCGAAGAAGCCTTTGAACAGCCGGCGGTTCGCTTCCTGGATTTTGTCGTCGCTTTCAAGAAGAGATTTGTCGTACTCGTCAACAAGCACAACCGCGCCAAGTCCGGTCTTGTCGTGCGCGTTTTTCAGAAGCGAAGCAAAACGGAGCGCGACATTTCCGCCGTCAGCGGAATCCCGTCCGTAAATATCTTCATAAGAAGAAAGGTTTCTGTCGAGCTTTCTTTCAAGTGAACCCGGCTCTGAATAATCCATTCCGTTGAAGTCAAAATAAATCACCGGATATTTTTTCCAGGCGTCGGGATTGTCGCTTTCAAGCTCAACGATTTTAAGGCCTTCAAACAAATCCTTTTTGCCTTCAAAGAACGCCTTTAAAGTCGAAAGAAACAGGCTTTTTCCAAAACGGCGCGGGCGGCTTAGAAAATAAACCTTTCCTGTTTCAGCAAGGCGGAAGACAAACTCAGTCTTGTCAACATAGAGATAATTGCTCCTGCGTAAATCCTCAAAACTCTGGATGCCAATCGGCAGCTTTCTGAACTTCTGCATACTCTGATTCTAGCACAGACCGGACAAATTTTCATCGTTTATATGAGCGCGTATATGAGCGCGGCGGCTGAGGTTCTCGAAGCCAGCGTTTTTTCAAGCGGGGATTTCAACAGGCTCAATCACCGTATCGATAGGCTCAATCACCGAACCTGTTTTTCCGCCGCTCATAATTATTAATTATAATTTTTGAGCAGAACCCCTTTATACCCGTTTGAGCCAACGCCTAAAGAGCCGCCGCTTAAACTGCTTGGTGAAATTCTGTATTCATCGGCGTCTAGAAGAGAAAATTTCTTTATGGAGTCTTCATCCTTGCTAGGGGTTTTCTGTATGATGGTCTGACCGCTTAATTTCTGAAGATTGGTGCTCGCGAACTTAAGATAGCAGGCGACATCTTTATCGTCGCTTGATTTCGGGTAAGAATCCCTTGAAAGCTTTTCTGTGACATAAATCTTCGCGAATTCTTTTGCGCCATCTGGTTCGTGAACCACAAGATAGACATCCTCTTTTGCGCTTGCAGAAGTTGTCACAGTGCTTCCTGCGAAATTGATTGTTCCTTTGTTTGTAGCATAAATAGATTTTCCGTCGCTGCTTGAGGAGGAGTTGAGGGAGTTGCCTGAGATAGTCGTGTTCGTCAAGGTGAGCGTCCCCTCGTTCAGGTATATTCCGCCGCCACTCTGAACGTTGCTGTTTTCTGAAATCGTTCCGTTTGTAATCTGCACGGTTTTTCCTGAGCTTGACATATAAATTCCGCCGCCATTTGATGAGCTGGATCCTTTGTTTTTTGTTATGGTCGCGTTGGTCAAGATTGCTTTCGCGCTGTTAAGATGAATTCCGGCTCCGTTTGAATTCGCGGAGTTTTCTGTTATTGTCGCGCTTTCTATGCTCAATACCGCATTTATGCCTGCGTAGATTCCGCCTCCGCTTCCGTTTGTTGTGTTGCTGCTTACAGTCGTGTTTTCATTCAAAGTCAAGATGCAGCCGCTGTTTGACTCAACGTAGATTCCGCCACCGTTTGAGTTCGTTCCGGAATGGTTGCCTGTCACTGTGCAGGAAGAAAGCGTAAGGTTTCCTTGTCTTAAATGAATTCCGGCTCCGTTTTCTGATTTGCCTGAGTTTCCGCCTGTTATTGTGATGTTCTTTATTGTTATGCTTGAGCCGGATTTTGCGTTTATGTAGAACACTCGTACGTTTTCTTGCTCAGTCCGTTTTGCGTCTATTTTGGCGCCGCTTGTGTTTCCGCTTCCTTTAAGCCCTTCGATTGTAAGGTTCAGGTTTTTGCTCTGTTCATTTATGTAAGCAAGCGCGTTCTGGTTTTTTGAGTTAAAATCTGCCGCTTTTCCTTCGAGTGTTCCGTCCACATAAATTTTGTAAGCGGAAGTTCCGTCGTTCTTTACCGTGTCGATTGCTTTCTGCAATGTCGCGAACGGGTCAAAATAAGTTCCTGTGTTCGAGTCGCTTGCGGCTGTCTGCGGCGTGTATGTTTGATCTTTTGTTCCCTGCACGTAGAAAACTTTCCGGTTTGTGAAAGCGTCGACAAGCGTTTTTGTGACTTTAAACTCGGTCTTTCCGCCTGTTTCTGTAAAGTAAGGCGCGGTTCCTTGCCAGGTGCCGGTCGTAAGGTTCTGGAAGACATTTATGACTTCGTGAGTGGAATAAAGGACTGTTCCAGTTGCACTGCTTGAAGAGAAAAATTCGATTTTTACTTTGTGGCTTCCTGATTGTATGCTTTGAAAATTAAAAGTTCCCGTGAAATCGCCGCTCGAAGTGGAGTCTGCAAGAATTTGACTTTTATTAGACAATTCAGTGAAAGTCATTTTTGCCGAATTTATATTGCTGGCTCTTTCCCAGCCGACAGCCAGATTTACTGTTCCAGTTTCGGAGTTTACCGGGGAAAGCGTGATTGAAATATCGTTTTTCACTGGATTTTCATTGTTCAGTGTTACAGAAGAACTTGTTCCTTTAAGGATAAGGATTTTTTTGTCGGAATCGGAAAATCCTTCCCCAGTCAAAGTCCAAGTTCCGCTGGAAAGTTTGATTGTAAAAGTCTTGTTTGTTTTGTCAACAACGCCTTCAACTGAATCTGAGCTTCCGGACTTTGTCGCGGAAATCTTGTAATCAATTGGAACCGGAATTGTCGGAACTGCTGTGCGGGAACTGCTGTTTTCTGAAAAACTTGCTTTTC
>CAZSHF010000042.1:0-21259 GCA_964606655.1 uncultured Treponema sp. | reverse complement strand
TTTTGCCTTCAAAAAATGCTTTTAAGGTTGAAAGAAAAAGGCTTTTTCCAAAACGGCGCGGGCGACTTAAAAAATAAACTTGTCCTGTGTGAATAAGTTTGTAAACGAATTCAGTTTTATCAACGTAAAGATATTCGCCATTTCGTAATTTTTCAAAACTTTGAATGCCAATCGGCAATTTTCGAAACTTCTGCATATTTGTAGTTTAGCATAGGTTGATGAAATTTTAAATATTTGTCGTTTTCGATTTACGAAAATCAGTTTTTGCAAAATTATGGTGGCTGAGCCTGTCGTCCACGAAGTGTGCGTAAGCAACCACAAATTTAACAAGTTTTATTTGAATTCAGCTCATTGTCACACGGATTTTGAATTGTTACGCAATTTTAGCAGCAGATATTTCGGACTTAGGTTTTGCTATCAATTGTAACCTTTAAGACCAAATTCTTCCTTCATTTCTTTTGCGACACTTTCAATTTCTGGATACATATATGCTTTTGTTATGTTCAGATATTTTAATTCTTCAAGTATACTTTTTTTGGAATCAGACTGAACAACAATATAAAATGGAGTGCAAATATTTTTCTGATTTGGAGTTTTATTGTACAAATAATGATACATATCATAAAAATCTACAAAGTTTGATTCGTCTGTACAAAGTTTTTCGAACCAAATATCCCAAGAAGAAAGATTTGAAAAATTTGCTCCAGGCATTCTTATTGAACCATCACGCAAACGCGATATATTTATTTTATCGTCATCGTCAGAATCAGAATTGTAAGCGAGAATAAATTTTTCAAAAGCTTCTACAGAAACTCCAGTTTTTTTTCTAAAACGACCATCAATGTCTATCATCTTGTTCAAATTTACAATTGCAAACGCACCTTGCTGATTTCGGATTCTGTCATTGTTGTATTTTGGTCTTACGACACAAGTTCTACGCAAAATGTCTTTCAAATATATAAAATCTGTCATTTCAGTCGGATGTTCCTTATGATATGCCGCTTCCAAATGTCCCAAAGAAAAATGTTCCGAATTCATCTTTGCCGTGTTTGCGATTACAGAAACAGTTGAACTGTCATAAGCCTTTAGTTCATCATTGTAAAGATTTATTTTCCAAACGCTCACTTCGCCAACTGTTGTGGATTTTTTATCCTCCAATTCTTCGTAACAAGCGCCCCAAAGTGCAACAAGCGGATTTTCTATCAAATCAAGACAGCGAGCACCAACTCCGTAATGCTGCATCAAAACTTCTTCTTCAAGCATAGTTTTGCAAGCATCAAATCTTTCATAAAAACGTCTATGAAATTCTTTATAAAGTATATGCTCTCGTTTAATGTCTTCTTTTTTTCGCAAGATTGAAGGAACGAAAAGCCAGTTTATATCTGATTGTCCTCGATAAAAGAAAAGGTCATCTTTGTTTTTATCATCGAATTTTTTGTTTTCATCGTGAATTTCTTTCAGTATGCGAAAATAATCCGAAAGAGTTTTTACTTCTTTATAAATTGGAGACATTTTTATAATTTTGCGATTTTGATTGTCTTCTGTATAAAGTACCGAAGTATGCACACAACCGTTTTTTGCATAAATTCCTTTATGTTCTTTTGCCTTTTGCCAATCTTGTGTATTCATTGGAATTCCTTGTAAGTTATATTGTTTTCGGAACAGTATTTTTGTAATTTTGGATTCTTGCATTTCTTCGCATAAATTGTTAAATCTGATGAAGAAAAAACATTTTTTCTTAAAATTACATTATCACTATCAAATACAACCGCTCTTAAATTATTACAGTTCAAGAAAGCATCTTTCTCAATAGTTATCATTTTGGCTTTTAAATATACAGATTCAAGAGATATGCAATCTTTGAATGCATCTGATTTTATTATAAAATCAGATGCATCATTTTCACAAATAATTACACGCAAATCCGAGCAATTCTCAAAAGCACACTCTTCAATTGTCTTAATAGTTTTAGGCAAAACGATTTGTTCCAAATTTCTTACATCCTTAAAACTTTCTGATTCAATTGTTTCTAAAGTGCTTGATGAAGAAAAATCAATTTGCTTTGATAAGCTATAAATAAACCTTTCAAGTGTCTTTTTTTCGCCAAAATAATAACTATTATTAGAAGTTCCATTAACAGGAATTAAAGTATATGACATAATTTTACCACCCTAACATCTCACTTCATCGCATATCTCTTCAATTTGTTCTCTAAGTTTGTCAATGCTATTACAATTCTTAAGATTTCCATCGACAGTTTCACTTCCATCTTTATTTATGCAATCGTAGTTTAAAAGAAAATCATCAATTTTTACGTAAAACCAATACCCATCTTCATCTTTTTTTGCATATTTAGCGAAAAGAAAACGATGGCTTTTTAACAAGTTCGGAAAGTAACTATTTTTGATTTTGGCAACATCGCTAGGAATCCAAAACCCAACCATTAGTTTAAAGCCATATGGTCTTTCAAAAAAGCAACCTATCCAAATGGTATCATTTTCAAAAGACCTACCACAATATCCTCTATCTACATTTCCTTTAAATTTGCTCTTGTTATTAAGATTATTAAGACTTTTAGAATCAGTTAAGTCATCGATTTGATTGATTAACTCAATAGAACAGTTCATCGCCTTTGCAAAATCTTCTTTTGATTTATGACTTGTTAATTTTTTATCCATAATTTTCACCTCAAATTTGCAATTCTTCTCCAACAAACTCTCTCCGAAACAAACATTATTCTTTATACCAATTTTCAGTGTCATTATACTTTAAATAATTTGCTATCTTTTTAGTATCTTCTAACTCAGTAGAAGGAATAGCATTGCCATTTTCATAAGAATCTTGTGACGTGCTGCGATACCAATTTGAAGTATCCTCAAATATCACTTCTGTAAGATTTTCACATCCTGAAAATGCAGCATGTCCTATTTTTATTACACTTTTTGGAATTGTTACGCTTTCAAGAACAGTGCAGCCATAAAATAAAAACTTCCCCATTTCTTTTACGTTATCTGGAATCACGATGTTTTTTAGGCTTGTTTCTCTAAACACATCAGTTCCTAAGGTTTCCATACTGTCAGGAATTGTCACACTTGAAAGATTTCTGCAGCCTTTAAATGCACAATTTCTTATAACAGTCACTTCATCAGGAATCGTTATGCTCGTAAGACTTGTGTTACTGAACGAAGTATCGCCTATAATCGTCACGCCTTTCGGAATAGTTATTCCTGCTAAATTTGTGCAGTCATAGAATGCAAAGCCTGGAATTTCTGTAAGTCCTGTTGTGTCAGACAAATCAAGTGTTATTCTATAACTAGAAGATTTTATTGCAGATGAAATTTCTTTTAAAAGGTCTTCTGTAAGTTCGCCGGTAACACAAACTGTTGAATCCTTTTTTAGATTCTTTATGTAATTTGCCGAGGAAGAAGCATCAAGCAATTTCCAAACCGCCATATAAGTCGTATCTCCCGAAGGAAAAGTGCTCGGCAATGCTGGCGACCAGCCTGAAAACTCACGGTTGTCTTTTGTCGGATTTTCAGGCGCGGTTACACTAGTTCCATAAACGCCGCTTATTGCTTCTATTTGGCTTCCGCCGTCTGTGTCAAATGTGAGTGTGACTGTGTTTCTGTCATAGTAAATGGAAATAACTGTTGAACCATCCGCTGCAATCGCGCTTTGTTCAAAAGATTGATGAGTAAAGCCGACATATGTTTTTGATTCCGCTTCAGTATGTTCGCCTGTCGTGCCATATTTTGTCTCTGATTCATATTCCTCATAATCATCAACTGCACAAAGTCCGTCATCAGAAAGTTTCTGCAAGCAGTGTTTTACAGTGTAAGATGCGTCTGTTGATTCTTTCCATTTTGCAACGAGCGTAACATTTTCTGTTACTTTGTAAGTACCGCTTTCTATAACTGTTTGCGTGCCGCTTACAACCCAGCCTTCAAATGTGTAGCCATCCGCAGTTAAGGTAGGTAAATCCGAAGAAGAAAGTACGTATCCTTCTTCTAAAGTTTTTTCGGAAGGAGCATTTCCGTGTTCCGTAGAATAAGTAATGGTATAAGTTTTTACTTCACTTGAAGAAGTGCTTGTGCTGCACCCCCCCCCATAAAAAGAACCAGCAAAATTACGAACGGCGCAAACGCCATCGTAGAAAATTTAGAAAACTTGTTTTCCATAAAAGTTTTCCTCCATACATAACATATTAATGTGTTTCTTAAACTTTAACACAATAACACGTGATTTGCAAAAAAAAAACACGGAATTCAGTGCCTAGGAGCCTGCACTTTTGAATTCCGTGATAAAAGCGGGAACTTTTTGTTAATATGGATTCAAGAACAGGCCCTTAACTGCATACAAGCCTGTCCTTATGCAAAATTGATGCCTGTATCAAGCCGGACTAAAGTTTTCCGAGGCTCTGGCATTCTTCAATGCCGTCACCTTCAGGGCTAAGATTTATTTTAAGGCCTTCGCCGTTCACGACTTCCGCGCCGGCGTCCTTAAGCCGTTCTGCCCAGTCGCGAAGCCACTGTCCGTCGCCCCAGTCGTAAGAGCCGAAAACCGCGACTTTCTTTCCTGAAAGGCTTGATTCGATTCCGTTATAGAAATCTTCCATTGTGTCTTCAAGCACTTCGTCCCCCATCGCAGGGCTTCCAAGATAAATCATATCTGAGGAAAGAACATCGTCCCTGTCCGCAGAATCCGCTGTGTAGACTTTTACCTCGTCGCCGTTCGCTTTAGCGCCTTCGGCAATCGCGTTTGCCATCGCCTCTGTATTTCCTGTCGTCGACGAATAGACAATCGCCTTTTTCATAAAAACCTCCATTGCTCTGACTTTTCAAGCGTCAAGCGCTCAGTGTTTTTGTTTCATATTTTTCCGCAACCTGAAGAATCGAAGAGCCTTCATGAAAAAGCCTCATGCACTCTTCAGAGCAGTTTTTGTACATATTCATCTGTCCGATAGCCTTGTCAAGGTTTCCGTAGACTTTCCAGAAGCCCGAATAGATAAAGCCTTTTCCTTCTGTCTTCTCGAACTGAATGACATCCTCAAGAGGATAGCCGAGAAAAAATCCGATTTCATGCGGAAAAGTCCTGTAAGTCATAAGGCGGAAGCAAAGCTCAAGAAGTATAGCGTCAAAGCCTTTCCCGACCGGATAACCTTTCTCCTTGAGAAAGACAACTGATTTTTTTGCGCTGAAAAGTTTTTTAAGAAGAAGCCTGTTGTACACAAAAAAAAGCATATAATCTTTCTTCTGGATCGGAAGAATGCAGACTCCTTTTTTTTCAAGAGCCTTGTTCAGTCCGTTTATTTTGTAGCTTCCGTTGCCATAAAGACTGTTCTTCATGGTGAAAAGACTTGCCGGTTTTATTCCGCACAAGGACGGAGCCGAACAATGAAGCAGAGTTTCGTCGAAGCCCAAAATCCTCTCCTGTTAGTCAATGCTAACCTATATAGTTAGCCTACTCTAACTTTAAAAATCTGTCAATATGAATTCAAAAAAAAACTTAAAAAGTTCGATAATTAAAATATGAAAAAGAGCCTTTTTCTTGTCTGTTTTTTTTCGCTTTGTCTCTCTGTTTTTCCGGAGATTCCTTCCTCACTTTCAGGAATCTGGGAATCTGACGACAGGATTCTTTTCATATCCGAAAGCGGAGAATTTTCCATTATCCTGAAACTTTACAACGGCTGGTATTTTGACAGAGCCGCGGAAAGTCCAGGATTCGAGGACGGAAGCGCAAGGGAAAGGAACGCCGCAAGTTCAAGAAATCCTGTTGTCCTGGACATAGATTTTTATCCTGTTTTTCAAAATCATCCTGAACACGAAAATGCGGAAAATGCGGCAGATGAGGAAAAGCCTTCAGCCTACGAAATGATTTTGTCAGACGAAAAAGAAACAGTCCAGATAATTCCGGTCGCGGTTTTTGAAAACAAGATGCACCTGAGCTTCCTTGTAAAAAACAATTCAGGCACTGAACAGGAAGAAAAAAGCGGAAACTTGAATGAAAACGAAATCAGGAGTGCAGTCGGAAATCAAGGCGGAAATTCTTCCTCTTTATTCGGATACTGGGAAGGAGTGAACAAGGCTCAGGAAATCAGGCTTTCAGGAACAAAAAAAGACGGGAATATTTTCAGCTACATCGTTCTTCCTGACGGGATTTATGAAATCCGCTTCTGGAAAACGGACATGGAATACGACAGGAACGGATTTGCGTCTTTGACTGACGGAGAAAAAACCTTCACAGTGCAGAAGCACATTTTTTCCGCGGGCGAGACATTCACTTCCGCTCCGGGAAGACGGACACAAATCAGAAATTTCAGAAAATCGGATTCTCTTCCGTTTGAATATTCTTTGGACAGTTCGGGAAAAATTCTTCTTTCAGGAAAAGCGGACTTTGTCAAATCAGATGAATCCTCAAAAGAAAGGCTTCTTGAAATCGTGAAGGAAGCGAATTCAAGGCGGAAACCGGGTCCTGCGCCTTTATTTCCGGAAAGCGAGATTGATTTCCACTGGAATCTGATTGACGCTCTTGAAAAGGACAACAAGATAATCCAGGAAGCAAGAGAAAGGCAGAGAGAATTCGGGCCGAGAGGAAAAGACAGAAACCGCTGAAGAAAGCGGAAAATCAAAAACAAAAGACAGAAAAAGCCAAATCTGTTATATTCTTTTTATGAGCACATTTTTAGGAAAAATCGGCGAGCTTTCACTTAAAGGCTCGAACATCAGGACTTTTGAAAACCAGCTTCTGAACAACGCGCGCCAGTATTTAAAGGACACAGACGCGAAAATCCTTTTAAGGCAAGGAAGGCTTTACATCGACTGCGGAAAAGAGCATGACGCGGAGGCTGAATTCGCTTTAAAGCATCTTATCGGAATCACAGGCTGGGCAAAGACGCTTTGCTGCGGAAAAAACATTGAATCAATAAAAGAGACAATAAAGATTCTTGCGGAGAAAGAAGCCGCTCTTGGAAAAAAGACTTTTAAAATCGAAGCGAAAAGACAGGACAAAAGCTTTCCTCTGAGTTCATATGAAATCGCGGTCGAGGGAGCAAGCCTTGTTTTCGACTCAGGACTGATGAAAGTCGATGTGCATAATCCGGATGTGACATTTTCTGTCGAGGTTAGGGACAGGGTTTTCGTCTACTCGGACGGAGAAAAATCCTGCCGCGGGCTTCCTTGCGGCTCTTCAAACAAAGGGCTTCTTCTTCTTTCAGGCGGACTTGATTCCCCTGTCGCAGGCTACAGGATGATGAGGCGCGGAATGAGAATCGAATGTGTGTATTTCCATTCATATCCTTACACTTCCGAAGAGGCGCAGAAAAAAGTCGAGACTCTCGCAGAGATTCTTTCCGGCTACGGAATATCCCTTCACCTGAACACAATTCCGTTCACAGATGTCCAGATGAAAATAAAATCCGCTTCCCCTGAAGCATGGACAACCCTTATGCTCCGTGTCTGCATGATGAAAGCGGCGAATCTTCTTGCGGAAAGGCTCGGCGCGGAATGCATCGTGACAGGCGAAAGCCTAGGACAGGTAGCAAGCCAGACTTTAGAGAACATGAATGTCACAGAGCATTTTGCGGAATATCCTCTTCTGCGTCCTTTGGTCGGAATGGACAAAGAGGAAATTGTAAAAGACGCGAAATTCATCGGAACTTACGAGACATCGATACTTCCCTACGAAGACTGCTGCGTCCTTTTTTCTCCGCGACATCCTGTCCTGAGAGGAAGAATTGAAGACGCTGAAAGAATCTACAGGGAAATCGGCTGCGAAGAGCTGATAAAAGAGGCGTTTGAAAAACGGGAAGTGAAGCGTTATTTCTGCGGGAAACCTGCCTCTGCATCCCAGTAATCCGCTTCTCAGTAAGTCGCTTTTATTCCTACTGAAAAATAATGGTTGAATGAGTCGTGCAAAGAGGATTCCCAGAGGCTTCTTGCGGCCGCGACATCAGACGCGCTTGAATAAACTCCTGAAAAAATGTTCTTGTCTACGCCGTCACCCCTGATATACTCAAAAGTGTATTCCGCGGCGAATGAAAGGACAAGTTTTCCAGAAAGAGCGAATTCATAAGAAGCCTCAAGCCCGGCCTGAATCAGATACATTATGTGGCTTTGCTTCAAAAAATTTGAAAACGATGTCGCGGTCTGGAATCCTTTGTCGGACATATCTATGCTTCCGTCAGACGGATTTATTTCGTTCACGCCTGCGGACAGAGAAGCGACTTCCTCATCTGAAAGGCTTTCGTAGGCGTTTCCGTGGCGGACAAGGGAAGTTTTTGTCGAGATTTTCAGTCCGTGGAAAGGCTTGAAATTTATCCTGAGCGAAACCCTGTCTGAGTTCGGCGGAAGGTTTGAGCCGAGGTTCACGCCGAAATTAGTGTAGTCAAACCAGTTGTACTCTTCCGCGCCAGAATCGTAGTAAGTGTAAGTGTAAGGCGAGACCAGAGAATAATCGCACGAGACAAGGGAACAGAACGAATCAAACGGAGTGTAGACAAATCCGCATTTGAAAGCCAGCCGCGCCGCGGATTCGTTCAGCTTAAGCTTCAAAAACTTCGAGAAATCAATATCGTCGACATAAGCGTCGGCGGTCAGCGCGATGCATTTCAAAGGGCGGACTTCAATTCCCAGACCTGCGAAAACATTGTCGTTCGAGCCTGAAATCTTTGAAAGCGCAACGTAAGGAAAAGGAAGAAGATATACAGGAATCGCGTCCGCGGCGAACACAGAAGATTCATACAAGGAAAATGAAAGCCTGTTTTTTAACAGAGGAACACGGGCGGAATGGAAAGCCATGAATTTTCCAAGACTGTATTTTCTGCTTGAAAGTCCGCTTTCCGCCCCGAGAGCGAAGTAATTCTGTGTGAACTGGATCCAGCCCGCGTCGTAATTCACGCCTGTGTTCAGGAACTGGTACGCGGAAGGATTCAGGACATTGCTGTCGTCAGGATAAAGACCGTAAGAAAGCTTGTTGAATCCTATATATCCGTAAAACTTTTCTGTGCCGTAAGTGAAATTCGCGTTCAGGTCGACAAGAAAATCCATGACTCCTGCCGAAAAAAGAAAAGGCTTAAGCTTGTTCTTGTCTGTGTTTGAGACATAGCGCGGCATCACATCTTCCAGAGCCACATTGTTGTTGTCAGCGACAAAAGCCGCGTCAAAAGAAAATCCTGCCATGTTTCCGAACTCGAATCCGCCTGAAAAATCAAGTCCGCCTGTAAAAAGCTCGTGGTCAGTGTATTTAGGCTGGCTTTCTTTTCCGCCGCGTTCAATCTGCTTGAGCTTTATGTCCGATTTTGCGAAAAGCCCTGCCCGCCAGTTCTTGGAAAAATACTTCTCCATATATTTTTCAGCCCTTCTGGTTTCGTCCTGGTCTCCGGATTCAAGAACCTCGCCCAGAATTTTCCTGACAACATTCAGGGGATAAGGCTTCAGCATAGGAAGAGAATCCTTTAAATATCCTTTCAAGGACCAGGAGACAGCGTCGGAATAGAACTCTTCCTCAGGCTCGACAGAAACCTGAGAGAAAACACAAAATCCAAAAAGAAAAAACGACAGGACGCAAAACAGTTTTTTGGCTCTGATACAATTTCCAGTAAAAAATCTCATATAAAAATCCGTTCTTCAATAAGTCCTTTGATAATAAATCTTTGTTGAATGAAACGCAAGATATATGATATTCTGAAGTCCATGACAAAAAACGAAAAAGAGCTTATCTACAATCTTCTTAAGACCGCGTCAAGCTTTCTGTACGGCTTTTCATCTCCTGATTTCAAAGAGAATCCTGTTTTTTCAGACGGAGAACAGAAATCCGTTCCGAAATCAGTCATGAAGCATGGCTATGGAGAAAGCGCAGAAAAACCGGAATCCGAAAACAGCCCTAAGAACGCATCTTACACAATAAGCCCGGAAAAACCAGAGGCAGAACAAGGAACAATAAACACGACAAATGCAGAAAACCAGAATATCCAGAGCGTCTCGCTTGAGAATATCGCCGAAAAAATCCGCTCGTGCAGGAAATGCGTCCTTTCTGAGACAAAGACAAACACAGTTCCGGGAACAGGAGCGAAAAATCCTTTTGTCCTTGTCATAGGAGAGGCTCCCGGCGAGGAAGAGGACAGGCAGGGGCTTCCGTTTGTAGGACCTGCCGGAAAACTTCTTGACAAAATGCTTTCAGCGATTTCGCTCGACAGGAACACAAACTGCTACATCGCGAATGTAGTGAAATGCCGTCCTCCAAGAAACCGAGATCCAGAGAAAGAGGAAAGGAACGCCTGCCGCTCTTACCTTGACGCGCAGATTCATGTGCTGAAGCCAAAGTTCATTCTCGCTTTGGGAAAAGTCGCGGTACGGAATCTTTTCAATATCGACGGAGAATTTTCGCTTTATCCTTACAGGCAAAGGCTTCTTGAATACAACAATATTCCTATGGTCGCCACTTATCATCCGAGCGCGCTTTTAAGAAATCCCGACTACAAAAAGCCCGCCTGGGACGACCTGAAATTTCTGCGCGCGGAGCTTGAGAAAACCTGCCCTGAATACAAAGCAGAATACACAAACACAAACCAGAATCAAAAATGAAATTTCTTGAAATCGCTCTGAAAATTCCCCAGAACACGCTTTTCACATATTCATACATTCCCGAAGAAAGCGGGAAAAAATCATTTGAGCCGGAAGTCGGAAAACGCGCTGAAGTCCGCTTCGGAAACCAGAACCTCACAGGATTCATTGTTTCTTCAGGCGACAGGATTCCTGAAAACTGTCCTGTCGGCGCGGACAAAATCCGTCCTGTAAAAAGGATAATCGACCCTTCTCCTCTTTTCACGCCTGAGCTTTTTGAAATCGCGAAATGGATAAGCCACTATTATCTTTGCACAATCGGAGAAGCGATTTTCACAATAATCCCTTCGCGCGGAAAACGCGAGACAAGCGCGCCGGGATTTTCATTCAGCGACGAGCTTTCAGGCTCCGGCGCGAAAGTGCTTTCCGAAGAGCAGGAAAACGCTGTCCGCTCGATAATAAAATCCGCAAAAGAAGGAAAAGCGGACTATCATTATCTTTACGGAAAAACAGGAAGCGGAAAGACAGAGGTTTTCCTTCAGGCCGCTGAATATCTTTTGAGCCAGGGGAAAGGCGTGATTTATCTTGTCCCGGAAATCGGTCTTACTCCTCAGGTCGTGGAATCTGTCACAGAACGGTTCGGAAACACGGCGGCGCTTCTTCATTCGGGGCTTACTCCAAGCCAGAAACTGAACGAATGGAAAAAAATCATAAACAGAGAATCAAGGATTGTGGTCGGGGCAAGAAGCGCGGTCTTCGCTCCTGTTCCAGACCTTGGGCTTATAATCATAGACGAGGAGCACGACGGCTCTTACAAGTCAGGAGAAACTCCGCGATACCACGCAAGGCAGACAGCGATGTTCCGAGCGTCAAAACTTGATATTCCTCTTGTGATGGGAAGCGCCACTCCTTCTGTCGAAGCCTGGAAACTTATGGAAGAGGGAAAACTTGTCCGCCATACTTTGACAAAAAGGCTTTCCGGCGGAAAAATGCCTGAAATAAAGACAATAGACCTTTCAAAGACGCAGAATTCCGGCTGCATTTCAGACGAGCTTGAACATGAAATCAGAAAAACATTGTCTCAAAAGAAGCAGACTATCCTTTTTCTGAACAGGCGCGGATTCACACATTTTTTCAGATGCAACACCTGCGGATTCGAGCTTAAATGCAAGAACTGTTCAGTCTCGATGACTTACCACAAATTTGAGAACAGGCTCAGATGCCATTACTGCGGCTGGTCGGCATTTCCACCTAGCGTCTGTCCGCAGTGCAGCTCAATCGACATCGGATATTCAGGATTCGGAACAGAGTACATAGAAAACGAGACAAAGACAAAATTCCCGGAAGCGAAAGTCCTGCGGCTCGACACAGATTCTCTTACAAAAAAAGGAGAGCTTTCTGAAAAACTGGACGCGTTCAGAAAAGGCGAATACGATATTCTCCTTGGAACCCAGATGGTCGCGAAAGGCCTGAACTTCCCGAACCTCCAGCTTGTCGGAGTTATACTTGCGGACACAGGGCTTCATCTTCCTGACTTCCGGGCGGCGGAACGGACGTTCGCTTTGATCACACAGGTTTCCGGAAGAGCAGGACGTTTTTTCCCGGACGGAAAAGTCTTTGTGCAGACATACAATCCTTTCAAAGAGCCGATAAAATTCGCCTGCGAAGGAAAGACAGACGAATTCTACAAACACGAGCTTTCAGAGCGGAAAATGCTTATGTTTCCGCCCTACTCGCGTCTTGTCCGCCTTGTGTTCCGCTCGATGAGCCAGAAAAAGGCGGAGAACAGCGCGGAAAGCGCGGCGGCGATTCTTTCTGAAAGCATAGGAAGAAAGGGCGAAGTCATAGGTCCTGCGGAATGTCCGGTTTTCATGCAGTCGAACAATTACCGCTACCAGATTCTTCTAAGAAGCGGAAACATTTCTGTTCTTCAAAAGGCCGCCGAGAATCTTCTTTACAACTACACTCACAGCTCTCAGGTCTATATCGAATGCGATGTCGACCCTGTAAGCCTTCTGTAAAAAACATCTTCGTCTGCAAAAAAAATCATACGAATACGGAAAAAACAGACGGCTTTGAAAAAACAAGATATGCCTAAAGAATACACTGCGCGGAAAATCATATGTGGCGGCGGATTCCGTCAAATTTTATGTCGTACAGGAAAAGCCCTGAAGGAGGCGCTGTGAACCCCGCTTTTCTCCTGTCCTTTGACTCGATTATTTTCAGAAAATCGCTTTCTGTTTTTCCGTTCTTGTCAAGATTTATCAGAGTTCCTGTCAGGGTCCTGACCATTTTCCAGAGGAACGCGTTCCCTTCAATCTCGAAAACCAGAAGAGAATCGTCCGACGGAAAAGACTTCTGGATGAAAAAACGCGCGCGCTCGATGTAACGTTTTGTAGAAAGGCTTTCGTCTCCGCTTGAGGTAAACGAAGCGAAATCCATCTCGCCTTTTAGGCAAGAAGCCATCCTGTTCAGGTTTCCGATGTCAAACCGATACGGAACGTGCCATGAAAAACGCGCCATGTTCGCTGGAACTGAAATTCCTTGCGCGATGAAATATCTGTAGATTCTGCTTGTCGCGTTTTTTCTTGAGCTGAAATTCTCCGGAACTTCCTCTGAATCAAGAATCCTGATGTCGCGCGGAAGAAAAGCGTTCAGGGCGCGTATATAGTTTTTTTCAGGAATCGAATCGAAAGGAGAATAAAAGTTCGCTTTCTGTCCGACCGCATGGACTCCGCTGTCAGTCCGCCCTGAACCGTAAAGAGTGATTTCAGTCTTCAAAAGCCTTGAAAGCGCGGTTTCAAGCTCGCCCTGGACTGTGCGGAACACATTTTTCATTCCGTCTTTGTCCTGCCGCTGCCAGCCCTGGAAATCTGTTCCGTCGTAAGAAACCGTAAGAAGTATGTTTTTCATCTTGAATATCAGATTAAACGCTAAATGTCGTCGTCGCTCACTTCTTTTGAAAGCCTGTCGTACAGATCGCGCGCCTTCTCAAGAAGAGGTCCCGGCTTGTCCTTTGACGATTTTCCAAGCCCGAAGATACGGGCGATAGCGGTCTTTGACTCGCTAAGTTTTTTCAGCCGGAGCTGAATATCTTCCCTTTGTCCGTATTTGTACTCAAGAAGGCCTGCAAGATAAATAACTCCGTCCCAGCCGTAATTCTTGTCCATATCCGGTCCGAAGTTTCCGAGCGTCGAGCTTTTCTCGATTTTTGAAGTCTCGTTTATAATCGCCTGCTGGTAAAAGAAAAGAGCCTTTCTGTAAAAGACCTCGGAAATATAAGAAAAATTATGGCCAGGAACAGCCTCGTCAAGCTCACGGGAAAGCCATGCAAGACGAAGCGAAAGAAAAGCGGATTTCATTGTCGGAAGAATATCGTGGTTCACTTCGTTGTAAGTGAGAAGAGCAAGATAATACATCGCGCAGCCGTCGTAAAGCGAGCGTTCCCTGTTCAAGGAAAAATGAGGGAAAACTGAATCGACTTTGTTCTTGCGTTCCTCGCGGCTGAAAAAAAGCCTGTCCTGGTCGTCCTTTTTCCGGAGCTCTTTAAAATCCTGCCAGAGAAGAGATGTGTAGCAGTTCGGGCAAGAGCCGATTTCATAGATGAGCGGATAAATCCGTCCGAACCTCGCGGAAGGCTCAAATGTCCTGTGCAAATCCTCGGAAAGAGGACCTGCAATCATGCGGCCGTTTCCGCTCAGCATGACTTCCTTTTCAAATTCTTTTTTGCAGACAGGACACATGCATTTTTCCTTCGACCAGTATGAAATCGCAGGCTTTTTCGTGTCTGAAGTTTTTTTCACGCCGGAAACCATATTTCCTCCAAAAACAAAAGAAAAGTGAGAAGAGCTACAAAGTCTCTATCACAACATTCGCCACAGCGTACTCTTTCTCGTGGCTCAAAGAAACAAAGACTTTGCATCCGCCGCATTTCTCCTCAAGGATTTTTTTCATGCTTTCAGAAAAATTCAGCTCAGGCTTTCCGTCCTTGTTCTTCTTTATATAGACATCTTTCAGGTCAAAGCAGATTCCAGTTCCAAGCGCCTTGAAAAACGCTTCCTTCGCGGCGAAGCGCACAGCATAATGCTGGCATTTTGAAGAAAGCGTTCCGCCTGAAAAACATTCCTCCTCGTTGAAATATCTTTTTATAAGCTCAGGGTTTTTCACCCAGCGCTCAAAACGCCTGACTTCCGCGATGTCTGTTCCGATTCCGAATATCATTTTAAATCCCGTCTTAAACTCTGGCAGCCGATTTCTCAAGGCCGGAATTTCTTCCCCTGAAACCGGCTTCTTCTGAACCGGAAGAGCTCTCCCTGCTCTCTCCAGGATTTGCTGCCTGCTCCAGGTCTGACGAATCCAAATCCGTTCTGCTTTCTGAATCATTTCCGATTCCGTTCTGGTTTTCAGAATCACCTGAATAGTCAAAATCAGGATTTTCAAGAACCGTGAGCGTCTGGGACTCGTAGGATTTTTCCTTTACGGAAACATTCAGAGGAAGGGAAAACAGGACAGGAAGCTCGTACTGTCCAGGCTCTGAAACCGCGCTCAAATCAAAGAAAACGCTTTCTTCCGTCAGGGAAAACTCCTCCATGACAGGAACAGTTCCTGCAAGAGTAAAATCAATCGCAGGAATTTCAGTCATGTTCACAAAACGTCCGTCAAGTCCGACCACTGAAGGAACCACAGACTTGAACGTCTTTTCAATCGGAGCCGGCTCCACAGAAACTGTGACTTTGAATTTTCCTTCCTCGTGCGTCTCTACAAGCCTGTTTATGTTGTCAAGCCCGACATCTGTGGAGAATCCTGTCGCCGCGCCTTTCACATTCACTTTTCCTGAATATATATGGTTTGTCTTTTCTACAATGCTTTTCGGGCCGGTTATTTTTACAGAGGAAGGAACGACCTCGATATTCCTTATGACATAGCCGTGGCTCACTTCGCCGGAGACAGAAGGCTGGACATCCACATACTTTTCAATTTTCTCGTCCAAAGAAAGAGAGACATACTCTGGCTTTACAGAAACCTCAAGAGGGTCAATCATCATCATATCTTCGGAGATTGAAACTGTGACAGGAACATCGTACTCGCCTGAGTCAGTGTAATAGTTCAGGTTCAGGACAGCCTTGAATCCTTGGGAAGTCACCGCTCCGATTGAATCAGAGCCGCATCTTACGCTGACTTTGACATAGCCGGGAATTTCAGTTCCGCTTACAAGAAGACCGTCGGAATAGACCTCAAGAGGAACTGTGAAAGATTTCCTGTCCAGAACCGCAATCTGATGGAAGACATAGACAAGAATCGCCGCCGCGACACAAAGAATTTTCACAACCCAGTTGTCTGTTATTTTGTCAATCAGATTTTTTGTGTTCATCTATTGTGTCCTCCAGGATATTCGCATCAGGCGTGATGTCAAGAAGATTTTCAAGGATTTTTGTGAGCTCTTTCACAGACAAGTCGTAGTGAAGCCTTGAGTCGTAGGCAAGGCTCATCGCTCCTGTCTCCTCGGAAACGACAAGAACAACTGCATCAGAAACCTCTGAAACTCCAAGGGCCGCCCTGTGCCTGGTCCCGAATGTCTTTTTTATGTCGTACTGCTCGCTCAAAGGAAGAAAACATCCTGCCGCCACGAGCTTTCCGCCTTGGATAAAACACGCTCCGTCGTGAAGCGGAGTGTCCATTCCGAAAATTGTCACAAGAAGGCTTGAGGAAATGTCAGCGTTCAGCATTGTTCCGCTCAGGATTATGTCGTCAAGCTTTGTGTGCCTCAAAAAGACTGCAAGCATTCCCCGCCGCTGCTTTGAAAGCATTTCCGCAGCGATCAGGACAGAATCCACATAAGTGTGCTTTGACCTGCTTCCGAACGCGAACCAGCGCGACTCTCCCATCTTCAGGAACATCTTCCTGAACTCAGGCTGGAAAATTATCACGAACGCGACTATAAGCATCGGTGTCATCGAGCTGAAAATCCATGCGAGCGTCTCGAGCCTGAGGATGACCGAAAGCGCGTAAGAGACCGCGACAATAACCGCGGACTTTATTATCTGGATTCCGTTGGATTTAGATATGATTTCGTAGGCTTTGTAAAAGACAAAGGCAAGAATCCCGATGTCAAAAAAAGGTCTTATAAAGTTATATATCGCAAGCAAAGTTTCCGCGGATTTCAAGGTTTTTCCTTCTGCATATATTTTTTAAAAAGTATACTCCAAAACTTTCAAAGTATCTATTGTTTCTTTGACATCATGCACGCGGACAAAAGAGCAGCCTTTCAAAACGCTTATAAGATTCGCCGCAAGAGTTCCGGAAAGCCTTTCGGAAACATCGCGCCCTGTAATCTCTCCGATACATCTTTTCCTTGAAAGAGCCATAAGAATTTTATATTTTCCGCCGCAGAGATTTCCTGAATTCCTTATAAGCTCGCAGT
Source organism: uncultured Treponema sp. (assembly GCA_964606655.1). Taxonomy (GTDB): domain Bacteria; phylum Spirochaetota; class Spirochaetia; order Treponematales; family Treponemataceae; genus Treponema_D. Next base: position 4,279 of record CAZSHF010000042.1, on the reverse strand, counting down.
TGTCGTTCAAATCCTTGCTGAATCCGATTCCCGGGTCGACAATGATTTTTGACTTTTCTATGCCGAGGCTCAAGGCGTATTCCGCGCGTTTTTCAAGATATTCCGAGACTTCATGAAAAGCGGATTTTTCTATTCTGTTTCTGTGCATCAGAATCACAGGGATTTTCTTTTCGGAAGCGAAAAGTCCGAGAGCGCTGTCGTCCTCAAGGGCGGAAATGTCGTTCAGAATGTCCGCGCCGCAATTGAACGCTTCTTCCATGACCTTTTTCTTTCTTGTGTCCACTGAAATCGCGATTCCGCTTCTCTTTCTTATTTCGTTTATCACAGGAATCAGACGGCGGATCTCCTCGTCTGAATCTATATATGACGAGCCCGGCCGGGTCGACTCCGCGCCGATGTCAAGAATGTCCGCGCCATCGTCAATCAGTCTAAGGGCAAGGTCAAGTCCGCCCCTGCTTCCCTCGTAAAACGAATCCGGCGTCGCGTTCAGGATTCCCATCACGAACGCTTTCCGTTCAGTCCTGATTTTTCTGTCGTGAAGCTCAAGCTCAAGCATGGTTTTTCTCCGTGAAAATTATATTCAAGATTTCAAAAGGCTCAAAGCCGCTTCCTTCAAATCGGAGACATTCATCTCCGCCTCGTCAAGGACATCTGAACGGCTTCCATGGCAGTAGAATTTCTCAGGGAAGGCTTTTATCCTGTAATTTCTGATTCCGTTCTTTTCGCAGACAAGGGCAAGATATTCGCTGATTCCGCCTGAGACAATTCCGTCCTCGCAGAACACGATTCCTTTATACGGTTCAACTGTCTCAAGAAAATATTCCCTGTCAACAGGTTTTATGAAGCGCAGGTCATAGATGTCGCTCACAGCATTTTCCATCAAAAGCGCGCGTGAAGCGACGACAACTTCGGAATACATTCCGCCTGTCGTGACAAAAAGAATCCTGTCTGAAGAAGCGGAAGAAGAGCCGGAACCAGAATCCTGAACGCTTGCCTCAAGAGCCGGAAAAAGGTCTTCCGCTTTTAGAAGAATTCCGCGTCCTTCCACGATTTCAGAAGAGAACTCAGAGCGTTCTGAAGGACACGAAAGCTTAGGATAACGGATTATGAAAAGCCCTTTTCCGTTTTTTCCAGAGACTGAATATTCAAGAATCTTCTGAAGGTCGGACGCGCTTGCAGGGCTTAAAATCGTCGCGCCGGGAACTGAGCGGAAAAGCGGGATGTCGAAAATTCCCTGATGTGTCTCTCCGTCTCCTGGAACCGCGCCCGCCCTGTCTAAAACCATGACAGCGTGCGCATCCTGAAGAGCGATGTCGTGAATCACCTGGTCGACAGCGCGCTGCATGAATGTTGAATAAATGCAGACAACGGGTATCATTCCGCCTTTTGAAAGTCCGCCCGCGAATGTCACGGCGTGCTCCTCTGCGATTCCCACATCAAAGAACCTTTCAGGAAAACGCCTCGAGAACGGGTCAAGTCCTGTTCCTTTAGCCATCGAAGCTGTTATCGCCACAATCCTGTCATTTTTTTCGGCGAGCCTTACAAGCGAGGATGAAAAGCTTTCTGTGAAACTCAAGGCATCGAATTTCTCGACAGTTCCGTCGGAAATGCAGAACGGCCCGATTCCGTGGAAGCGTTCAGGATGGTCTTCGGCAAGGCTGTAGCCCTTCCCTTTTTTTGTGACGACATGGACAACGACAGGATTCCTCATGTTTTTCACCCTGCGGAGAACTTTTTCAAGCGATTTCTCGTCGTGTCCGTCAAGAGGCCCGACATATTCAAAATCAAGGTCGGAAAAAAGATTGTTCTGAAGGAAAAGTCCTTTCAGCCCGCGCTTGAAACGGAAAATGAATTTCCTTAGGACTCTGCTGAACGGAAAATGCCCCACAAGAAAATCGATGGCGCGGCGGACAGCCTGATAATGGCTTGTCATTGTAAGCCGGCTTAAATACCGTGAGACAGTTCCGTCGTTCCTGTCGATTGACATCTGGTTGTCGTTCAGGATTATTATCAAATCTTCTGAAAGCCCTCCGGCGTTGCAGAGGCCTTCAAACGCAAGTCCGCCTGTCAAAGCTCCGTCGCCAATGACAGCGATGACTTTTCCTTTTTTCCCCTGAAGTTTTCGGGCAGAAAGAAGCCCTAGCCCTTGGGAAATTGAAGTCGACGAATGTCCGTTGTCAAAAAAATCGTGCGGGCTTTCCTTTGCCTTTGTGAATCCGGAAATTCCGTCCTTCTTTCTTAGGCTTGAAAATTCCTTGAATCTTCCTGTGAGAAGCTTATGCGCATAGCACTGGTGGCTCACATCCCAGACAATCGCGTCTTCCGGGCTTGAAAAAACCCTGTGGAGCGCGACAGTGAGCTCGACAACGCCCAGATTGCTTGCAAGATGTCCGCCGTTTTCTCCGACAACATCGATGATTGTCTTCCGGATTTCGTCTTGAAGAAGAGTTATTTCTTTTTGAGAAAGTTTTTTTAAATCGTCAGGTGAATTTATAGCAGAAAGTATCGTAAGAAATCTCCGTTATGAAAAAAAGACCGCTAAAGCAGAAAACTTTCGCGGTCTTGAATTCGTTGAGACTCTAAGACTATTTAGCCTTATGTCTGTTCCTTCTAAGCATCTTCTTGCGCTTATGAGTTGCCATCTTCTGGCGTTTTCTTTTTTTTCCACAAGGCACAACGGCACCCCTCTACTAGTAAAGTTGTCATATTATCGTTGTTTTAGCGTTTTGCGTCAAGACTTTAGCCTGATTTGTTACCAATTCATGATATTTTCGTCATATAGGCAATTCGTTATTTTTTCGGATTGCTTAAAAAAAGTGCTGCTAAGTATTTAGAAACGGGGATATTTAGCCGCATTTCATTATTTTTGGACAGCCCCTAAATCCGTGTGGCAATTATTTTTCAAAAGGAAATCCTTTATGGTCTCGGAGACTTCAAAAAACATTTTCTCCTCGTCGTCGGCGTTTATTTTTTTTGCAGACGGAATGTCGTTCATGAAAGTGTACTGTTTTTTCGCGTACTTCCTGGACGAACGCTTTATCTCCGCCCTTATTTTTTCAACCGCCTTTTCCTTATCTTCCCGGCTTTTCAGAAAATCCTTTTCATCAGGATTGAAGAAAGAAAACCATTCCCTGTAACCTATCGCTTTCATTCCAGGCATCCAGCTTCTTGCGCCTTCGTTTTCAATCAGATTCATGACTTCTTTTTCAAGGCCGGAAGCGAACATCGAGTCGACACGCCTGTCAATCCGCCCGTAAAGGGAATTCCGGCTGCGCTCAAGGATTATCGTGCAGAAATCGAATTTCTCCCGGAGTCTTGCGTTCATCTCAAACGCGCTTCTGGGCTTTCCCGAAATCATAAAAACCTCAAGCGCGCGGATTATCCTGTACTCGTCGTTCGGATTTATCTTTTCCGCGCTTGCAGGGTCAATGTCTTTCAGTTTTTTGTAGAATACTTCTTTTCCTTCGATTTTTATTCTTTTTTTCAGTTCTTCACGGAGAAGTCCGTCGGAAGGAGGAGTTTCAGGAAGCCCCAAAAGAAAACTTCTGATGTAAAATCCAGTTCCGCCCGCGACAAAAGGAATTTTTCCCCGTGAATAAATATCTCCGCAGAGAAAATCCGCTTTTTCGACAAAATCAGAGACTGTAAACTGCTCGTCAAAATCAAGTATGTCGACAAGATGATGCCTTAAAAGCTTCTGCTCCTCTTTGCCAGGCTTTGCGGTTCCGATGTCGAGTTTCCTGTAGACCTGCATCGAGTCCGCGCTTATAAGCTCAGCCTTTCCTTTAAAAAAAGAACGACTGCCTTCTCCGAATAAGTTCAGAGCCAAAGCAGTCTTTCCTGTCGCAGTCGGAGCAAAAACCGTGATTACCGGAATGCCCATTTATTTTTTTGAATTGTCTTCGATGCGGTAAACAACTTTTCCGCCGAAAAGCTGCCGCGCGGCGACTGAAACAGCCTTTCCTGCGTTCCGCTCAATCTCAAGGTCGCCGATTTTCGCCATCTGGTAGGCGCGTCGGCTTGCCGCTACCGTAATCTCATAGATATTTCCTGCAAAACTTGCAAGCTCCTTCAGGGGAAAAATAGTTTCCATAACCACCTCTTTTTATAAGTCGTGTAATTATAGATGATTGAGCATTTGTTGGCAATATTGCGCGCATACGACAATCTTTATGGAAAATCGGGATTTCCTCTGCTATAATTAATAGGTCAAATATCGAGTTCTCTTCGCAAACAATAAAAAATGCACGTAGGCAAGGTTCCGATTTGAAAAACAATC
>CAZSHF010000041.1:0-21895 GCA_964606655.1 uncultured Treponema sp. | reverse complement strand
ACAAAAAATATGTGACACGATCAAAGAAATATATGGCTCACGATGAGAACAATGATGCTCATATCGGTGATACAGTCCGAATCGTGGAAAACAGACCGCTCAGCAAAAGAAAGGCTTGGCGTCTTGCAGAAATTATTGAACGCGCTAGATAAGGCAGGAGTGTGAAGTTATGATTCAGATGCAGTCATGTATGACAGTTGCTGATAACTCCGGAGCTAAGATTGCGCAGTGCATCAAAGTTCTTGGCGGCACACATCGCCGCTATGCTGGAATCGGCGACATTGTGGTAGTGGCTATAAAAGATGCCATTCCTACATCAACAATCAAAAAAGGTACAATTGAAAAGGCGGTAATCGTGCGACAGGCAAAAGAATACCGCCGCCCTGACGGAACTTATATCCGGTTTGATGACAACGCTTGCGTAATCGTCGACGATAACAAGAATCCTAAAGGAAAACGCATTTTTGGACCTGTAGCCCGTGAGCTTCGTGATATGGACTTTATGAAGATTGTGTCACTTGCTCCAGAGGTTCTGTAAGGAGAAATGGATATGAATATGAGAAAGAAATTCAAAATCCGTAAAGACGATACAGTGCAGGTTCTTGCTGGAAAAGACAAAGGAAAGCGGGGAACTGTTGTCCGCGTAATTCCTAAGAAAGATGCTGTAATTGTATCTGGTGTGAACATTGTAAAAAAGGCAATGAAAAAAAGAAGCGAACAGGATCAGGGCGGAATCGTTGAAATCGAAGCACCGCTCAACATCTCAAATGTCGGTATCGTATGCAAAAAATGCGGTCGTCCTGTTAGAATCGGTTACAAGATTGACGGGGACAAAAAAGTTCGCGTTTGTCGAAAATGTGGAGATATACTGTAATGGCTGATTACGTACCTCGGCTTAAGAAAGTCTATAAAGACGAAATCGCTCCTGCGTTGATAAAAGAGTTCAATTACACAACTCCTATGCAGGTTCCTGCTGTCAAGAAAATAGTTGTCAGCATGGGTGTCGGCGAAGCTCTCACTAATAAGAAACTCCTTGATGCCGCAGTTGCTGACTTGACTCAGATTACAGGTCAGAAGGCTGTTAAAACAAAAGCAAGAAAGAGCATCGCTAACTTCAAGTTGCGTGAGGGCAATGAGATTGGAGCAATGGTTACTTTGCGCGGAACAATGATGTATGAATTCTTGGACCGCCTTATTAATGTTGCGTTCCCAAGAATTAAGGACTTCCGTGGAATCAAGGCGACTGGCTTTGACGGACACGGAAACTTCTCAGTTGGCATTACTGAACAGTTGATTTTCCCGGAAATCGATTTTGATAAAATCGCGAAAGTTTCCGGCATGAACATCACTTTCGTAACAAGCGCAAAGACTGACGCTGAAGCAAAATCTTTGCTTGCCAAGTTCAATATGCCATTCCGTAAGTAGAGTGAGGGATTCATGGCTAAGAAATCATTAGTAATAAAAGCCGCTCGCAAACAGAAATATGAAACAAGACAGTATAACCGCTGTCAGATTTGCGGACGTCCGCGTGGATATTTGCGTAAGTACAAGATGTGTCGTATCTGTTTCCGCAAATTAGCAAGTGAAGGCCTTTTGCCGGGCGTCACAAAATCATCTTGGTAGAGTGGTAGGAGAATAATATGAGTGCATCAGATCCAGTAGCAGATATGCTTACTAAGGTTCGCAATGCGGCTGTAGCCCGCCACGAAAAAGTAGATATTCCTGCTTCAAAGCTTAAGCTTGAAATCGTAAAGATTATGAAGACAGAAGGATATATCAAGAATTTCAAGAAGGTTCAGGAAGACGGAAAAGCGATTATCCGCATCATCCTGAAATATGACGACAGCAATAATCCTGTGATTCACGGTGTGAAGAAAATTTCGACACCAGGTCGCCGAGTTTATTCTGGATACAAAGAGTTGCCGCGTGTATTCAACGGATACGGAACAGTAATTGTTTCTACTTCTTCTGGTGTAACAACTGGTAAGAAAGCGTCTGAAAAGATGGTCGGCGGCGAATTGATTTGCTCAATCTGGTAATAGGGAGGAAAAGATGTCTAAATTAGGTAAACTTCCTGTGTCTATTCCAGCTGGAGTCACAGTGGCAGTTGCAGGCAATCTTGTCACTGTAAAAGGCCCTAAGGGCGAATTGAAACAGGATTTCAGCAAGAATGTAAAAGTTGAAGTCAAAGGAACAGAGGTTATCGTTGAGCCGACAAATTCTACTAAGCAGGCCAACGCTGATCATGGACTTTATCGAAACCTTATTCACAATATGGTTACAGGCGTTTCCGCCGGTTTTTCAAAGACTTTGGTTATTACCGGCGTAGGTTACCGTGCGGAAGTTCAGGGAAAGACTCTTATGTTGAACCTTGGATATTCAAACGATTTCTTCGCTGCAATTCCTGAAGGTCTTACAGTTGCGACAGATGCCGCCGGAAAACTGACGATTTCTGGTATCGACAAGCAGAAAGTCGGTGAATTTAGTGCTCAGATTCGCAAGCTCAGAAAACCTGAACCTTACAAGGGAAAGGGAATCCGCTACGATAATGAAGTTATCCGACGAAAAGTCGGCAAGACTGGTGTTAAATAAGGTGGAGCGCTATGTTAAGAAAGCTGAATGACAAAGACAGAAAAAGATTGCACAGAAAGATTCATATTCGGAAAAGAATTCATGGAACTGCGGAGCGACCTCGCATGACAGTCACCCGTTCCAACAAGAATCTTTCAGCGCAGGTTATTAATGATGACGAGGGTAGAACTCTTGCTTCAATTTCCACATTGGAAAAAGAATTTGCAGATATTAAGCCTACTGTAGAAGGCGCTGCAAAACTCGGTGAGGCTTTAGGCGCGCGTCTTAAGGATAAGAAAATTACAAAAATAGTTTTCGACCGAAACGGTTATCTTTATCACGGTGTTGTAAAAGCCCTTGCAGATGGTGCCCGCAAAGCCGGGATTGAATTCTAGGAGTCGCTGATGGAACGCCAGAATAAATTTGATAAAGATTCAAGAGAGAAAGAGTTTGTTGAAAAACTCGTTACTCTCAACAGAACTGCTAAAACTGTAAAAGGCGGACGACGAATGTCTTTCGCCGCGCTTACAGTTGTTGGTGACAAAAAAGGACGCGTAGGATACGGATTTGGAAAAGCCAATGATGTGTCCGAGGCTATCAAAAAAAGCATAGACAAAGCCAAGAAAAACTTGATTTCAATGCCAATGAAGAACGGAACAATTCCTCATGAAATCATTGGAAAATACAAGAGTTCTGAAGTTCTTCTTAAGCCTGCCTGTTCCGGTACAGGAATCAAGGCCGGCGGCGCAGTCCGTGCGGTAATGGATGCGGTTGGAGCGACTGATATTATATCCAAGTCTTTGGGTTCAAGCTCTTCTGTGAATGTTGTCCGTGCGACTTTCAACGCCATCGAGAATATGATGGACGCGAAGAAAATCGCGGCAGGACGCGGAAAGACTCTTGATGAAATGTGGGGTTAAACAATGGCAAAGGCTAAGCAGATAAAGATTACACTTAGAAAAAGTACAATCGGACAGAAGCCGGCTGTTGTTGCAACAGTTCGCAGTCTTGGACTGAAGAAAATCAGTTCTTCAGTTGTTCAGAATGACACAGATGCTATCAGAGGAATGGTGGCGGCTGTTTCTCACCTTGTAAGTGTAGAGGAGGTAAAATAATGTCAGATTATAATCCAATTCTTAGCGCTCCGCATGGTGCTAACAGAAAACCAAAACGCGTAGGCCGCGGTTCATCTTCTGGACTCGGCACAACTGCTGGAAAAGGAAACAAAGGCCAGCAGTCACGGACAGGCTCTTCAGTTCCGTATGTTGGTTTTGAAGGCGGACAGATGCCTCTTTACAGACGCGTCGCTATCCGCGGATTCTCAAACTATCCTTTCAAAAAAGAATATGTTTGCATCAATGTCGGGCAGCTCGAAGAAAAATATGCTGACGGAGAAACTGTAAACAAAGAGACTTTGGTGGCTAAAGGATTCTGTTCAAAAAAGGAATCTGTGCTAGTGAAAATTCTTGGAAACGGCGAGCTTACAAAAAAACTTACTGTTGAGATTCAGAAAATTTCTGCGTCTGCAAAAGATAAGATTGAAAAGGCTGGCGGCTCAGTAAAAGTTCCGGAAACAGCTGAAGAAAAAAAGTAGGTGACGGAGTAGAACATGGCAAGCAATCCTATTGTTAATATATTCAAAGTCAAGGAACTTCGCACACGTTTGCTGTTCACGCTGTTTATCCTGGCGATTTTCCGATTGGGTAGTGTTCTCACTATTCCTGGAATCGACGCAAGCGTTTTGTTCACTTACTTTAACGATCTGGCAAGCCAGAACAGAAATGCGTTTGCTAGTTATATGGACTTCTTTGTAGGTGGAGCATTTTCAAACTTCTCGATTTTCATGTTGGGAGTCATGCCTTACATCTCTACACAGATTATTATGCAGCTTGCTGTGATTATTTTTCCATCTCTGAAACGAGCGGTGCAGGAAGACGGCGGACAGCGTAAAATGGCGCAGTGGACGAGAATCGGTACATTCTTTGTGTGTATCCTTCAGTCTTATGCTGTGACGGTTTACGCTGGCTCAATTCCTGGCTGTATCATGATTGATCCGCGCTGGAAGTTCAATATTCTTGCAATGTTGACTGTAACAACCGGAACAATGGTTACAGTCTGGCTTGGCGACCAGATTACTGCTAATGGAATAGGAAACGGTATTTCAATGATGATTTTCGCTGGTATCGTTGCCCGTCTTCCAAGCGCAATTGTTGAGCTGGTCAAAAAGGTTTCAGACGGCGAAATCCAGCTGGTTTTCGTTATCGTTGTGATAATCATGTTCCTTCTTATTATTGCTTTGGTAGTTTTTGAAGAGTCCGGAGAACGAAAAATTCCGGTTCATTACGCGAAAAGGGTTGTCGGAAGAAAAATGTACGGTGGACAGAACACTTACATTCCGTTCAAAGTCAATCCTTCAAACGTGATTCCGCTGATTTTCGCCTCTTCTCTTCTTACATTGCCGCTTCAGCTTGTATCAATGATTGGAAATAACCAGAATTCTGCAAGGTGGGTAGCAAGGTTATCTGCCATTCTTACACCGAACGGCATCTGGTACAATATTTTGCTGGTTGTTCTTATCGTGTTCTTCGCATACTTCTACACTCAGGTAACACTGAACCCTACAGAAATCGCGAAGAATATCCGTGAAAACGGAGGTTCAATTCCTGGCGTAAGAACAGACAAAACTGAAGAATATCTTCAGAAAATATTGAACCGCTTGGTATTGCCTGGCGCATTGTTCCTTGCATTCATAGCGATTGTTCCGACTATAGTGCAGAACCTTTTCGGTTTCCCTCAGTCAATTTCCATGTTGATGGGCGGAACTTCGCTTATCATTCTGGTAGGCGTTGACTTGGATACAATGAGCCAGATAGAAGCTCTTCTTAAAATGCATCATCAGGATGGACTTACAAGGAAGGGCAAAATCAGGTCGCGGAATCTTTAGGGAATTCGTGAATAACCAGTAGAAAAAGATTGAGAATATGTGATATATTACTTTTCTCCGAATTGGCTCTCATTGCGAGGTGCTATGATTCGGAGAGAAACTATTCTCAGGGGGTCTTTTATGAAAGTACGAACCAGTGTAAAACCTATCTGTGATAAGTGCAAGGTAATCAAAAGAAACGGTATTGTTCGTATCGTTTGTTCAAATCCTAAACACAAACAGAGACAGGGATAAGGAGTAACAGATGGCTCGAATATCGGGAGTTGACATCCCAAACAAACAATTGCGTGTTGCTTTAACTTACATTTATGGTATTGGAAATTCAGTATCAGCTAAAATCTGTGAAGAGGCAAAACTTGACCCGCAGATGATGGCAAACGATCTTACTCAGGATCAGATTGCTGTGATTCGTGATATCATCGAAAAAAACTACAAAGTAGAGGGCCGTCTCCGCACAGAAATCGGTCTTAACCTTAAGCGCTTGATGGATATTGGCTGCTATCGCGGTCTTAGACACAAGAGAGGTCTTCCTGTCCGAGGACAGAGAACACGAACCAATGCGCGAACACGCAAAGGAAAGAAGAAGACTGTTGCTAACAAGAAGAAGGCTTAAGGCGGAGGAAATCAATGGCTACAGCTAAAAAGCGAAAGGAAAAGAAAAGCGTATTTGAAGGTAATGTTTACATTCAGGCTACGTTCAACAATACTATCGTTACAATTACAGACTTGAAAGGAAATGCAATTTCTTGGGCTTCTTCAGGCGGACTTGGATTCCGTGGAGCGAAAAAATCAACTCCATTTGCAGCTCAGACTGTCGCTGAAACAGCCGTTCAGAAAGCAGCTGTTTACGGTTTGCGTGAAGTAAATGTCTACATTAAAGGACCTGGAATGGGTCGTGAAAATGCGATTCGTTCTTTAGGCGCTATGGGTCTTAAAGTTAAATCTATCCATGATGTAACTCCGATTCCTCATAACGGATGTCGTCCTAGAAAGACACGCAGTATGTAATTTAGGCGGCTGGAGACGCGAAAGCCGGTTTTCAGAACCGCTTTGTGTGAATCCAGCGTAACAATGAAAACTTCATTTCATCCTTAATCGCAGCTGCATGAACATCTATGTGTCTGAAGTTATGTTTATAGGGAAGTGCAATGAAGTTTCCATTCCAGAGATTTCTGGTTTGGAAAATGAAGAAGAAAGCTCAAAGAAGAGTTCTATTCATAGAAAGGAGTTAAGATGGCTCGCAGAAATCTGCTTAAAGGTTTTAAAAAACCGAAAGGAATCACTTTTGAGCATATTGAGACTAATCCGAATTATGGAAAATTTACCGCTAGTCCTTTTGAAACTGGATTCGGCACAACAGTAGGAAACACTTTGCGCCGTGTTCTGCTTTCGTCAATCCAGGGCTACGCGATTACTTCGATTCGTATTACTTCTTATGATGCTGATCATGTTCCTCATGTAATTTCCAGTGAATTTGAAGCGATTCCGAATGTTTCAGAAGACACTCTGGAGATTATCAATAGCTTAAAACAGATACGCTTGCGACTTCCTAACGACACAGAACAGGACACAATTCTTTACGAATTCAAAGGACCTGGAAAAGTAAAGAGTGATGACCTTGCCAAAGACAATAAAGTTGAAGTCATGACTAAAGATATGCTCGTTTTCACAATGATGGAAGGAGCAGATCTTGAGATTGAAATGCAGATTGATTTGGGCAGAGGTTATGTGCCTGCTGAAGTGAATGAGCATTATATCGAGGTTTTGGGAACAATTCCTGTCGATGCGATTTTTACTCCAGTTCCAAAGGTTAAATATGCGATTGAACCTTGTCGAGTAGGACAGAGAAGCGACTACGATAAACTCGTGCTTGAAATCTGGACAGATGGAACTATTGCACCGGAAGATGCATTAGCGGAGGCCGCAAAGATTGCAAAAGACCACTTTTCAATTTTTGTGAACTTTAATGATAACGATATCATCGGTGGTGATGAAAGTGATGAAGACGATGCCAGAATTAGGGAAATCCTTAATACTCCGGTAGAAGAACTTGAACTTTCAGTGCGTTCTTCAAACTGCCTGAAGAACGCGAATATTCGCTCTATCGGTGAATTAACAAAAAAGACAGAAGACGATCTTGCAAAGACAAGAAACTTTGGCAAAAAGTCTCTTAGTGAAATCAAGGAAAAACTTCAGGAATGGGGCTTGACACTTGGTATGACTGACTACAGCCATTTGAAGAACGCTGTCAATACTAAGATGCAGAAGGAAGAAACAGATGAATCATAGAAATGGTTTTAATCCGCTTTCAAGAACAACAGCTCATCGCCGTGCAATGTCACGCAATATGGTAACTTCTCTTTTTAGATTTGAAAGAATCACAACTACAAAATCTAAGGCTTTGGAAGTTAGAAGGGCTGCTGAGAAATTGATTACAAGAAGCAAGGTTGATTCTGTGCACAACCGCCGTGAAGCCGCAAAATTTATTCAGGATGAGAAAATCCTGAACAAATTGTTCACAGAAATCGGACCTAGAATGAAAGAGAGAAACGGCGGTTATACACGCGTTTTGAAACTCGGTTACCGACAGGGCGATGCCGCTGACATGGTTATTCTTGAGCTTGTAGATTACAAGCTTGATGCAGACAAAGGTGAAGAAAAGAAATCTGAAAAGAAAGCCAAAGCTGCACCTAAGCCAACAGCGGAGAAAAAAGAGGCTAAAAAGCCGGCTGCAAAAAAATCTACTGCAAATAAAGAAGCGGACGCTTCAGCGGATAAGGAGTAGCTTATGTCAAAGAACCATCGCGGTACTGGTATCCGTTCCTTGGAGGCTCACGGAAGAGGAACTTGCGCAATCTGTAAAAAAGAGAACATCAAAGTCCTTTATGAGACAACAATTGATGAACAGACTGTGAAAATCTGTAAGTTCTGCAATGCTAACCTGAAAAACAAGGCTAGACTTGCAAAAAAGGCTGAAGCAAAAGCGGCTCCTGCTGCCGACGCTCCTGCAACAGAAGCAGAGACATCTGCTGAGTAAACTTATCTGGTTTCGCAACCGCTCTACATTTGCTAGAGCGGTTTTTTTAAATACTTTTTCGGAGGCAAAACAAACTTCCGGAAAACTTTTGGAGGAAAAAATGAAAAAACTTGTCGCTATGTCTTGCGCGGCTTTTGCTTTGCTTGCGGTCGGATGTTCAAAGAACGACGGCAACATTGTGAAAATCGGCGGTGTCGCGCCTCTTTCTGGCGCTGTGGCTGTATATGGTGTTGAATGTAAAAACGGAATTGATCTGGCGGTTGAAGAAATCAATGCGGCAGGCGGAATCAATGGAAAGCAGATTCAGTTTGTCTGCGAAGACGATGAAGGCGCGCCGGACAAAACTGTAAACGCATTCAAAAAGCTTACAACAAAAGACGGAATCAAAGTTGTGATCGGCTCTTTGACTTCAGGCTGCACTCAGGCAATAACAACTTTGGCTCAGGCTGGAAAAGTTATCCAGATTGCGCCTGCCGCGACTGCTCCTGCAATTACAGATGCTGGAAACTACATTTTCCGCGCCTGCTTTATCGACCCGTTCCAGGGAACTGTAGGCGGAAAATTCGCTGCGGAAAACCTTGGAAAAAGACGGGCGGCAGTTCTTTATGACATTGGAAACGATTATTCTGTGGGACTTGCAGACAATTTCAAGATTTCATTTACTGAAAACGGCGGCGAGATTGTAAGCGTCGAGTCTTACGCGACAGGCGACAAAGACTTCAATGCGCAGCTTACAAAAATCAAGAGCGCGAATCCTGATGTGGTTTATCTTCCTGACTATTACGGAACTGTGGCCTTGATTGCAAAACAGCTTCGCGCTCAGGGAATCGACACTCCGATTGTCGGAGCAGACGGCTGGGACGGACTTTTTGAAAACGCAGGAGATGAAGTTCTGAACGGATTTTATTCAAACCACTATGCGGTTGACTCTACAGAGCCGGCAGTTCAGAATTATGTGAACGCTTTCCGAGCGAAGTACAACAAAGATCCTAACTCTTTTGCGGCTCTTGGATATGACAGCGTTTATATGCTGAAAGATGCGATGGAAAAAGCCGGAACAACAACTGATGTCGCGGCAATCCGTCAGGCTCTTGAAGAAACGGACGGAAATTATGTTACAGGTCATCTTACATTTGATGAAAAAAGAAATCCTGTAAAATCCGCTGTAATGCTCAGGCTTGTGAAAAACACGGACGGAAAACTTGCAACTGTTTACGAAGCGACTGTAAATCCGTAAGATTTATTTTATATGATGCAGGAAGCGACAACCGATGTTTTTCTCTTTCTGCAAGTCACTCTTTTCTAAAACGGCTTTTGTTCAATCAGAAGCCGTTTTTTTTGTGCCTGCGAAAATTTTAAAACACTGTACAGTGTTTTAAAGGCTTGAAAGAGCCTTTAAAATCCGAAACCTCGCTTCGCTCGGTTTCGGATTTTACATCAACTTATTTGACTTTTCTTAAAGGAGGTTTTATGAAAAAGTTATTTATGTTTTTTTGGTCGCTGGCATAAGCGTGGCTGCTTTATCGGCAAATGTCGAAATGGATCTGAACCTTTACGGTGCGCCGGCTTCAACAATCAGAACTGACGACGGTAGCGGTAATCTGCAGGAGGCAAAGTCTGAATTTCCGTTCGGATTGGATACACAGTTCGCTTTCTATTTTGGCTCGCCTGTAAAATTTCTGGATTTGGGATTAGGACTTTCCTACGGCGCGGATTTTTTCCTTGAGGGCTTGATTTATGAAGACAACAACAATACGCTGGGCTCTTTAGGCGACGGCTCATTGGATATGTATCTTTCAATAGGACCTTCTGCCAGATTCAACATAGGAGATATGCATTCTTTCTCTGTAACTCCAGGGATTATATGCAATTTTCTGCTTGCCGACCTCTTTTCTGGCGAGCCTGTTTTTGGAGGTTATGGCGGCTTTAATCTTGATTTAGGATACAGAATCTGGATTGTAAACAAGCCTGGTTTTCATTTTGGTTTTGATTTGGGAACCGACCTGATTTTTCCGTTTTTTGGAATATTGCAGTATAGAGATGCTCATGCCGGTTATCATGATTCAACACGTTTTTGTGATGTTACCGGCGGAACAATCGCAAAAATTTATCTTGGACTCTGCTTCAATTTTGGAGACAAGTCCGTAAACAAGTTTTAAGAAATTCAAAAACTTATTTGATGAGCCGGACTGGTTTGTGTCTTGTTGTGTTCGTGTTTTTTTACGGACGTTCAAGGCTGTAAATCAGTCCGTTTTTTATGGAAAACGGGAACAGACGATTTTTGTGAAGGAAAAATGATTTTCTGGAAACGGACAGTCTTTGCCCAAGCGTGCAGGGGAAAGCCGAAGGCTTTTTCCGGAGCGAAACGGTGAAAAGATATTTTTTCGCTAAATGTTATATGAATTGCGATTTGCCTTTCGATTTTGCAAAACTGCTGAGGCGGTTCAGCGCAGGAATGAAGGCGAAAGCCGGAACTCCGGAAGGCTTGTGGGTGGATAAACTGGCCTGAGAATAAAATAAACCGGTCCGAGAATAAGTGGCTCAGAAATTGCGTTGAAAGTGCCTCTGATAATCTTTATAATGAAAATATGTTTCGTTTATACGTTGAAAGAAAGGCTGGCTTTGAAAACGAGGCTGGAAATTATTATTCTGAATTGAAGAACTTTTTGGGAATTTCGGGACTGACTGGAGTTCGTTATTTGAACCGCTATGATGTTGAGAATGTCGGCGAGGCGGTCGGAAAAGCGGCTGCGACGCGGATTTTTTCTGAGCCGCAGAGCGATTTTGTTTATTATGAAAAAATTGATGTTCCGGAAAACGCAAATGTGATTGTCTGGGAATATCTCCCGGGACAATACGACCAGCGTGCAGACAGCGCAGAACAATGTTTGAGTTTGCTTAGTGCGGATTTTGCGGCAAATGCGAATGCAAACGTTTTGAAAGAAGAGCCGATTGTTCGTTGCGCAAAAATGGTTATTTTGAGCGGCGATATTTCGGCTAGCGAAGTTAGTAAAATCCAGAATTATCTTGTAAATCCTGTTGATAGTCGTTTAACTGATGATAAAATTCCTTTGACATTGAAAATAGAATCTGAAAATCCCGGCGACATTTTTACTGTTGACGGATTCATTGGCTGGAACGACGGTGAACTGAAATCTTACCGAAGCAAAATGGGCTTGGCGATGGATTTTCTGGACATCAAGTTCTTGCAGGATTATTTTATAAGCGAAAAACGAGATCCGACAGAAACTGAAATTCGCGTTCTTGACACTTATTGGTCTGACCATTGCAGACATACAACATTTTTAACGGAACTTAAAAACATTAAAATTGAGAAAGGTCCTTATTCTGAACTTTTTGAAAAATCACTGAAAAATTATACAGATATGCGAACTGAACTTTATGTTGGTCGCAATGATAAGCCGGTTTGTCTTATGGATATGGCTGTAATCGGAATGAAATATCTTAAAGCGCACGGAAAACTTGCTGACATGGAAGTGAGCGAGGAAAACAACGCTTGCTCGGTTTGTATCGATGTTCATTATACGCACGATGAAAATGGTAATGATTGCGACAAAACTGAACGCTGGCTCATGATGTTCAAAAACGAAACACACAATCATCCAACGGAAATTGAGCCTTTTGGTGGAGCGGCAACTTGTATTGGTGGCGCGATTCGAGATCCTCTTTCCGGTCGTTCTTGGGTTTACCAGTCAATGCGAGTAACTGGAGCCGCAGATCCGACAGTTCCGCTTAGCGAAACGCGAAAAGGAAAACTTCCGCAGATTAAGATTTGTCGTGAAGCGGCGCAAGGCTTTTCTTCTTACGGAAACCAGATTGGTCTTACAACTGGACAAGTTACGGAACTTTATCATCCTGGATATTTGGCAAAACGTATGGAACTTGGCGCAGTCATTGCCGCCGCTCCTGAAAAAATGGTTATTCGTGAAAGACCAGAACCTGGCGATGTGATTATTCTTCTTGGTGGCGGAACTGGACGCGATGGAATTGGTGGAGCAACTGGTTCTTCTAAAGTTCACACTGAAAAATCTGTTTCAACTGCGGCTGCCGAAGTTCAAAAAGGAAACGCTGTTGAGGAACGAAAAATTCAAAGGCTTTTCCGCAATAAAGATGTTAGTCTGATGATTCGTCGCTGCAATGATTTTGGCGCAGGCGGAGTTTCTGTTGCAGTTGGCGAACTTGCGCCTGGACTTGATATAAATCTTGACGCAGTTCCAAAAAAATATGAAGGTTTGAACGGAACAGAACTTGCCATTTCTGAAAGTCAGGAACGAATGGCAGTTGTTGTCCGCGAAAAAGATGCGGAACGATTTATCGAAGAAGCAAGGAAAGAAAATTTGCAAGCGGTAAAAGTTGCTTTGGTTACAGATACAAATCGGCTTGTAATGAAATGGCGCGGAAAAACGATTGTTGATTTAAGCCGCGATTTTTTGGATGCTGCTGGCGCTCATCACGAAGCGGACGCTTTAATCGTAAGTCCTCCGGAACAAGAAAAGTCGCCTCTAGTAAACGCTCTTGATTCTGTAAAAGATGTTCTTGATAGAAAGAATAATGCAAAGTCGGAAAGTTCCAGCGAAGTTTTGAAAAATGCTTGGCTTGCAGATTTGAACGATTTGGCTTGTTGTTCAGAACGCGGACTTTGCGAACGTTTTGACGGTTCAATCGGCTCTTCGACAGTTCTGTTTCCGTTCGGCGGAAAATATCAGGCAACTCCGGAAGCGGGAATGTGCGCGAAAATTCCAGTTGTGTCGCCTTACGAAACTTCTACAGTTAGTTTAATGGCGCAAGGTTTTGATCCGCGAGTTGGTGAATGGTCTGCTTGGCACGGAGCGCAATGCGCGGTTCTTTCTTCGCTTGCAAAAATCGCTTCGCTTGGCGGAAAACCAACAGATTCAAGGCTTTCTTTTCAGGAATTTTTTGGCCGCGCGGTTGATGAAAAACGCTGGGGTTATCCTGCCGCTGCTTTGCTTGGTTCGATTGATGCGCAGATTGCGATGGGCTGCGCTTCTATCGGCGGAAAAGATTCAATGTCTGGAACATTTGAAGAAATCGATGTTCCGCACACGCTTGTAAGTTTTGCCGTAACTCATGACGATGTAAAAAATGTAACAAGCGGCTCGTTCAAAAAAGCAGGTAACAGTGTTTATATTTTGAGCGTTCCATATTCAAAAAAACTTGCTCCGGATTTTGAAACATTTATCAAAAACACAAATAAACTTTACGAATTGAACAAAGACGGAAAAATCGCAGCGATGTATCCAGTTGGAGCAGGCGGAATTGCAGAAGCCGTTGCAAAAATGTCGTTTGGAAACAGAATCGGCTTGAAAATCGAAAATGTTCCGTTCTCTGCAACAGAAGCTGGCTTTAATCCGAATGGAAAAGTTTCTGCAAATGATTTGTTCACTCCGCTTTACGGTTCGATTTTGATTGAATCAAATGAAGTGCTTTTTGAATCAGATTTTGCGAGCGGAACATTGACTAAGATTGGAAAGACAATTGCAGAACGACAAATTGAAATTGCCGCAAAAAACGAAAATATTCCAGATTGCACGATTTTGCTTAGCGATGCGGAAAATGCTTGGAAAGAAAAATTAAGCAAAGTTTATCCAGAAGTAAGCGGAGCGGAAGAGCAGCCAGAACTTCCTGATTATGCATTGAAGATTCACGAAAGTTTAAGCGCGGCTCGAAAAAATCCAGTTTTTGCGCATCCTGCAAAAAAGCCCCGCGTAATAATTCCTGTTTTTCCGGGAACAAACTGCGAATATGATATGGCTCGTGCGTTCAATCTTGCTGGCGCGGAAACAAAAATTCTGGTTCTTGCAAACAAAACGCCGGAAATGCTTGCAGAGTCACTTGAAAACTTTGCAAAGGAATTAAAGGAAGCAAACATTCTTGCGCTTGCTGGCGGATTCAGTGCGGGCGATGAGCCTGACGGTTCTGCAAAGTTTATTGCAAATTGTCTTCGCGAAGGACATATTTCTGAGGAAATTATGAATCTTCTTAAAAAACGCGACGGACTTGTTCTTGGAATCTGCAATGGATTTCAGACTTTGGTGAAAACTGGACTTGCAATGTACGGCGAAATCCGCGAAATGCAAAGCGATATGCCGACTTTGACTTACAATAAAATCGGCCGCCACATAAGCAGAATTGTTCGAACTCGGCTTGTAAGCGCGAAAAGTCCTTGGGCAAACGATGCAACTGTCATTGATTCAAGATTGCATTTAGTTCCGATAAGCCACGGCGAAGGAAGATTTGTCTGCGATGAGCAAACTGCGAAAAAACTTTTTGAAAACGGACAAGTTTTCAGCCAGTATGTTGACGAATTTGGAAAACCTGCAATAAGCGAGCCTGATAATCCGAACGGCTCTGCGTTTGCGATTGAAGGAATTACAAGTCCGGACGGACGGATTTTAGGAAAAATGGGACACAGCGAGCGAACAATCGGAACAGATTTGAACGGAGCAAGTCTTGACTTGATCAAGAATGTTGCAGGAAATCCGCTTGCAAACGATTCTGAAAACAGCTGCGAAAATATCTTTGCCGCTGGCGTTAGATATTTTAAATAGATTGGGGCGTTGCGGGGCGAATTGTAAAACCGGTTTTTGCCCCGCACGGTGGGTAGGACGCAACGAAGTGCGGCCGAAGGGCGGTTGTCCGCCCTCTTATAAAATAATTTGGAGAAAAAAATGAAAAACTTAAAATCAAAACTTTTTGCAGGAATGACGAGTTTGCTCGCTCTTGCATTGCTTTTTGCTTCTTGCAGCGGAAATAAAAACGAAAACGGCTGGTACACAGATTTTGATGAAGCGAAAAAAGCGGCTCTTTCCAAAAACAAAGACATCGTTCTGTTTGTAAGTTCAATGTACGATGTTCCGGAAACACAGGACGGAGTAAGACTTCTTGTCGACACTCAGGAATTTACAAAGGCAGTCGCCGATGACTTTGTGTGCGTTTATTTTGATTTCACAAAGATTCCTGAAATCATGGGACAGAATCCTGATTCTCTTACAGGAAGCGAGCAGAAAGCGCTTGAAAAAAAACAGGACGCTCTTAGAAAGCAGCTGTCTTACGCTGACATTTACGGAGTCCGCTCTACGCCTGAGCTTTCGCTTATAACGCGCGAAGGATTTTTTATCTCGTCCGTAAATTTTGACTACCTGAACACTTCGGTTGCAGGCTACAAAGATATGCTTTATATGGAAATCGGCCCGCTTCAGGATTTTGAGGAGCTTCTCGGTTCTGCGCGGAGCAAAAAAGGAACGGTTTCTGAACGGATGGATTTTTACGATTCAATTTTCAGATCCGCTGATGAAGCCCGCCGCAGAAGCTTTTATCCTTTGTGGAAAGAGGCTGCGGAACTGGACAAGAAAAATGAAAGCGGACTTTTAGGCGAATTCATAATTGAAATCGCCCATGTTGACGCGACAAATGAAATCATCGACAACAGGAATCTTGATGCCGCGTCAAAAATTTATGAGGATGCTTCTTCCGACGAAAGAATTTCCGCGGACGAAAAACAGCTTCTTCTCTATTACGCGACTGAGCCTTACCGTTCTGGCAGCACAGCGAAATTCGATGAGATAATCCGGCTTTTGAATGAATCGCTTGAGGCAAGCCCTGAAAGCCAGTACGCGGAAGGAATCAGAATGAGAATTGCAGAAGCGGAAGCTGACAAGGCGGAATACGATTCGCTTGTCAGGGCTTCATCTGGAGACGAAAAATAATTTGGATAATATATCTCTTCCAGGACTGCTGATTTTTTCGGCAATCCTTCTGCTCTTGTCAGGTTTGTTTTCGATTTCGGAAAGCTCTTTTCTTGCGATGAACAAACTCCGCCTTAGAATTCTGCGAAACGAAAAGAACCGGAAGGCTTTGCGCGCAGGAAAACTTCTTGACAAGAAAGAGCTTCTGATAAACACGCTTTTGGTCGCGAATGAACTTGTGAACATTCTGCTTTCTTCGATTGTCACTCTTGTCGCGATGAAACTTTTCGGCGAAAAAGGCGTCGGAATCGCGACTTTTGCAGTGACAATTTTCCTTTTGATTTTCGGAGAAATCACGCCGAAAACCCTTTCAACAAGAAATCCAGACGGAATCGCTTACGCTTTAAGCCTTTTTGTCACAGTTGTCCAGACGATTTTAAAGCCGCTTGTCTATGTTCTGACATTCATAAGCCGGATCGTTCTGAAAATCATGCGGATTGATGTGAAAAAGCCGAAGCAGTCGTATACGGAAGAAGACATAAAGTCGTTTATCGATGCCGGCGCGGAAACGGGAGTTCTTGAGGAAGGCGAAAACACAATGATGACGCGTGTGTTCAAATTTTCCGACCTTGAGGCGGAAAATGTCATGATTCCGCGCACTGCGATTGTCGCCTTGAAAAGCGACGCGACATATTCTGAAGTTCTTGAAACCGCTAAGAAAACCCGGTTTTCGTATTTTCCTGTTTACGCTGAAAACCTCGACGAGATTCTTGGAATCCTTTATCTGAAGGATTTGCTCCGGTACAATCCGTCGGACTTTAAAATCAAAGGAGTTATGCGGTCTCCGCTTTTTATTCCCGGAACTGTCAAAATTTCTTCGATTCAGGAAATGTTCCGCGAAAAAAACGCTTCAATGGCGATTGTGATTGACGAGTATTCCGGAACTGACGGACTGATTACAAAAGAGGATATTGTCCGTGAAATTTTCGGGACACGCGGCTCTTCAAAGCCTTGGCGTTCTTCAAATGTGAACACAGAGGAAATAAAGAACCAGAAAGTCTTTGCGCTTGACGGAACAACTTTGCTTTCGGATTTTAAAGACATAATCGGGGAAGAGCTTGATTCTGATGTGAACGAGACTTTGGGCGGCTGGATAACTGAGCAGCTTGGACGGCTTGCGATGCCTTACGACAGCATAAAATACAAAAACCTTGTCTTTACAGTTGAAGATATAAACGGAAGGCGGGTCAAATCTGTCCGCGTGGAAAAATCTGAGAAGGCGGACGGAAATGAATAACCTGAAATCAGTTTTAATTCTGATTGTCCTCGTTGTGATTTTCAGAATTATCGCGTTTTTTGCCGGCTCGGAAACCGCTTATCTTTCTCTTTCAAAGATAAAAATGCGGCAGATTCTTCACGACGGAAAGAAAAACGCGAACGCCGCGTCAAAATTAAAGGAAAATATCGACGAGCTTCTTACGCTGATTTTAATCGGCACAAACCTGATGAACACGCTTGCTTCCGCGCTTGCGACAAGTCTTGCGGTTCAGCTTACTGGCTCTTCGGGCGTAGGAATCGCGACAGGATTAATCACATTTTTCTCGACGATTTTCGGACAGATTGTTCCGAAAACCGCGGCTTCTGTGCGTGTTGAAAAAACTGTCCTGAAAAACGCGCTTCCTCTTGCGGTTCTTGAAAAAGTTTTCTTTCCCGTTGTCTGGATTTTTTCGCTGATTTCAAAAAGCATCGCGAATCTTGCGGGAAAAATCTGGAAGTTCGACAACACGCTTGTCACGGAAGAGGAACTTGTGACTTTGTTCGATGTCGGAACAAAGGAAGGGACTCTTGATTCGGACGAAAGCCAGATGCTCAGCAAGATTTTCAAGTTCAATGATTTGAATGTCCATGATCTGATGAAGCACCGCTCTTTTGTCCAGTCGGTCAGCCTTGAAGCGACAAAAAAGGAAGTCGTGAAAAAGTTCAACGAAACAGGACTTAAAGTAATCGCGGTTTACAAAGACACAACGGAAAATATTGTCGGCGTGATTCACTACAAGTCAGTTCTTCTGAATGAAAATGGAATTGAAGCCGAAACAGAAAACAAAAACGCCGGCGGAAAAAACTACGCTTTGAGCATTATGAACGGCGTCATGTTCGTTCCGGAAACAATGTCGGCTTTAGAGCTTTTAAGCGAATTCAAAAAGCAGCGGACTGAATTCGCAGTTGCCTTGAACGAGCAGGGAAGTCTTTCCGGCGTTGTCACAATGGACGACATTCTTCGCGTTGTTTTCGGGAGAATCACAGACGAAAGGAACGATGTTTCTCCGGAAAGCAGGATAAAACTTGTGGGTGCGGGCGAATTTTTGGTTCCTGGCGAACTTTTGCTTGATGATGTGGACGATTTTTTCAAGCTCGGACTGAAATCCGAAGAATTTTCTACATTGGGCGGATGGGTTTTGGAGCAGTTCGGTTATCTTCCGCAGGTCGGCGAAAAAATCACTTGGAAAAATGCGTTTTTTACAGTTGAAGAGCAGTTCAAGCGGCGGATTGTTTCGGTCAGGATAAAACTTGGCGTGCGGAAGTAAGGTTTCCTGCAATGACGAAACGCCTGCTTTTTGTTATGATTTCCGTATGAAAAAAACGCCTGATTACACAGTTATTTATTCCGACGACGACATTGCTGTTTTGAACAAGCGTTCAGGGCTTTTGATTGCGGCCGACAGATACGATTTGGATGCGCCGCGTCTTGATTTGGAAGCGTCTAAGGAATTCGGAAAGCTTTTTGCTGTTCATCGGATTGATAAAGACACTTCTGGAATAATTGTTTACGCGCGGAACGCGGAATCTCATCAGAATCTTTCCAGACAGTTTGAAAACCGCGAAGTCGAAAAAACTTATCATTGTCTGGTTCACGGCAGGCCTATGTGGGAAAATCTGACTGTCGATTTGCCGCTTTTGCCTGACGGAGATGCGCGCCACAGAACGACAGTGAACAAAAAAAACGGAAAATATTCTGAAACTGATTTTAGGCTGATTGGCTCGTGCGGAAATTATTCCTGGATTGAAGCCAAGCCTAAAACCGGACGGACTCATCAGATTCGGGTTCATCTTTCGGAAAGCGGATTTTCAATTGTCTGCGACCCTCTTTACAGCGGAAACCAGAAACCGATTCGGCTGAGCGAAATAAAGCGCCGGTGGAACGGAAACGAAGACGAGGAAGTTCCGCTTTTAAGCAGGCTTGGTTTGCACGCGTATAAAATCGCTTTTACGCATCCTAAAACCGGCGAGCGACTTGAATTTTCCGCGCCTTACCAAAAAGATATGGACGCTTTAAGAAAGCAAATGGCGAAAATCTTTGGCGTTGACCCTTTGAGTAATTAGGAAATAGGAATGAAGGCAGCGGAATTGTGAATTGATTGACGATTGTTTATACAAGGTTTATACTTTTTTCAGGTGTTAGAAGGAGGCGGTTATGCAGGCGATTGTTCAAAAATGGGGAAACAGTTTGGGATTCAGAATTCCTTCTTCCTGGGCAAAAGAGAACGACGTGAAGAACGGCTGCAAAGTTGAAATCATTGCAGAGGAAGGAAAGATTACAATTCTTCCTAAAAAAAAATCCTTGGATTCAATGCTTGATTTGATTACGCCTGAAAATATTCATTCAGAAATTGAAGCAGGTTTGCGGACAGGAAATGAAGAATGGTAGGCAATTACATTCCTGAAAAAGGCGATTTTGTCTGGCTGGATTTTGACCCGCAGCTTGGACACGAGCAAAATGGCAGACGACCTGCAATCTGCATTTCACATCAGAAATACAATCAGAAAACAGGACTTGCGCTTTTTTGCCCGGTTACAAGTCATATAAAAGGCTATCCGTTTGAAATCATTTTGGATTCTCATTCAATAAACGGTTGTATTTTAAGCGATCAAGTAAAAAGTCTTGACTGGACAAAACGGAACTGTGCTTTTATAGAAAAATCGTCGGAAGAGGAAATTTCTGAAGTCCTGGAGAATTTAAAGCTCTTGTTTGAATAATTAGGAAATGGGAATGAGGAATGAGGAATTAAAAAATTATCTTTCATCATCGCGATGTAGTGGGCGAGCGAACGCACAAAGCTGTCTTTTCCATGTTTTTAGAAATGCGGCGATTCTCGTGTTTACGCTTCTTGCGTTTTGTTCTTCCGCTTTTTCTGATGATTTTTCGGAACCGGAAAACGTTTTTTCTGAAGACGTGTTTTTTGAGAGTGAAGAAAACAATAAAAACATAAAATATGAAGAACCTGCAAGCGAAACGATTTTTTTTTCCTTTTCAGTCGAGCCGCTTTTCGGCGTGAAAATCGGGCAGGTTGACGAATATGTTTTCTTGAACAACTGTGCTTATGACGACGACAAACTGAGCGAGCTTAACTGGGAAATAAAACCTGAATATTTTGCAGGAATAAAACTTGCAGGCGGAATTCAGAATGTTTTTTTGGAGACTTCGTTCTCTTTCGGATTTTCTGGAAAAACCGGGAAAATGCTTGATTCGGACTGGCAGAATATTCTGTTTCAGAACAAGGAAGATAAACTTTACAAGACAAATTATTCTGAAAGCGACAATTATCTTGACCACGATTTTTCTTTTGATTTCAAGGTCGGTTATGATTTTCGTTTTGCGGAAGAAAATCCTGTTCAATTTTCGCTAAAGCCTTTTGCCGCGTTTCAATATAAGAACATAAAATTCGACGGAAAAAGCGGAACTGCCTGGTACGGAAAAGGCATGAACTATGATTCGGCGACAAAAAATTACGAATATTATGCGGCTTACGACGACGAAGAAAACCGGACAATCACACAGTTTTCCGGCAAAGTGATTTCTTATGAACGCTGGTCTTACATAACTTGGCTTGGATTCTATGCCGGCGTTGATTTCGGAAAGCATTTTTCTGTTGGAACAGGATTCAAGGTTTCGCCTTATTTATATTCTGAATCTCTGGACAATCATCATTTGACTTACACAGATTATCTGGACAAAACGCCTGGATTTTTTAAGGCATTCAACTGGAATCTTGGATTTGCTTTCAAGATAAACGAAAAGCACGCGATTTTGCTGAACGGCGAATATTTTCTGATGAGCATGACTCGCGGCGACGACTGTGTAAAATCGGTTTATGAAAATGTTTTTGTAAAAGATTCCTCAGCTGACGGAGGCGCGGCGGAACGAAGTCTGAATATTTCGCTTTCGTATAAGTTGAGTTTGTAATGTAAGGTAGAAGAAAGTTGCCACACGGATTCGGAAAATCTACGATTTTCCATTTTGGAAATGGCGATTTTTTATGATTAGCATTAGTAGAAATCATGTTATATTATTTTCAGGAGGTTTTTATGATAGAAACTGCTGTAAAAAAAGAAGCCATGACTTACTTTGATACATTAGATGATAACAGAGTTCAAATGGTTCTTTCTTATATGAAAGAGTTAAAACCAGTGTTACAGAAGAATGACGAGCATAAACTTTCAGACCTTAAAGGAAAAATTCAATTTTCAGATGGTTACAATTACAAGTCGATGAGGAATGCAAAATGAAAATTGTATCTTTGTTCAGCGGTGCGGGCGGACTTGACTACGGCATAAAAA